>JBBQAK010000140.1:0-9108 GCA_038316215.1 Gemmatimonadales bacterium
GTCGCGCTCGCGCTGACGGCCGCTCCGGTCTTCGCCCAAGTGCGCACCCCAGCGCGTACCCCAGCGCGTGCGCGCGCCGACAGTGCCGCTGCCGACAGCGCACGCGCTGGCAACGCCCAGACGCTGCAAGGGGTCCGCGTCACGCTCACCCGTGACGCGGCCCGTTCGCCGCTCGATTTGCCCTTTGCCGTATCGCGTGCCACGATCGATGAACGCCCTGGGCTCCGACGCAGCAGCGTGAGTGATCTGTTGCTCGGTGTCCCCGGGGTGCAGGTGCAAGATCGCGCGAATCCGTCACAGGACCCGCGCATTGCCATCCGCGGCTTCGGCGCGCGCTCGGCGTTCGGCGTGCGCGGCGTGCGCGTGCTGCGCGATGGCGTTCCGCTCACGCTTCCCGATGGGCAGACGCCGCTCGACTGGCTCGATCTGGAGTCGGTTGGTCGCGTGGATGTGATTCGCGGTACGGCAGCCGCTCTGTACGGCAACGCGGCCGGCGGAGTGATCGACTTCCGCTCGCGCGCGCCGTCGGAGCGCCCATTCGCGATCGATGCCCGACTGTGGGATGGCGGTGGGTTGCGGCGCGGCTCGGTGCTCGCCTCCGGTAGCCGTCGCGACACCACGGGGCTCGTGCAGGGTGGAGGGTGGCTTGGCTCGGTGACACGCACGACCGGCGACGGTCCGCGGCAATGGTCGCAGCTCGACGCCACGAGTGCGTTCGGCCGTGTCCTGGCCACCGTTGGGGGAACCCGCTTCGAAGTGCAGGGCACGCGCTATGACACGCCGCGCGCCGAGAACACGGGCGCGCTCACGGCGGCCGAGTTGGCGCGTGATCCGCGGCTGCCCGATTCGCTCAACATCACCCGTCGGTCACGCAAGGCGGTGGAGCAGTCGCAACTCTCACTCCTTGCCGCACGCGGCGACGGCGCCAACACGCTCAATGCCTCGCTGTTCGTTGGCACACGGACGCTCGACAACCCGCTCCCGTTCGCGATCGTCGCCGTCGATCGGCAGGTGGCCGGCGGATCGCTGCACGGTGCGTTCCGTACCACGCGACTGCGGTGGCCGGTGCGACTTGGAGCAGGCGTCGATGCACAACGGCAGGTCGATGATCGACGCAACTTCGAGAACTGCAGCACGCTGTCCGCGACGGCGCCGGCAACGGCGCTCTGCCCCACGCCTGGCACCGAGCGCGGTTCGCTTCGCCTCAACCAGCAGGAGCGCGTGGGTGGGCTTGGCGGATACGTGCGCGCAGAAGTGGAGGCGCCGCATCGGCTCTTCGCCAGCGCCGCGTTGCGATACGATCGCGTCACCTTCGACGTGCGCGACCGCTTCATCACGACCACTAATCTCGATGACTCGGGAGCGCGCACGCTCAGCGCCGTGAGTCCGATGCTCGGCCTCGCGTGGCGCGCACGGCCGCTGCTGTCGGTGTACGCGAATCTGAGCACCGCCTTCGAAACACCGACCATCACCGAGCTCACGAATCAGGACAACGGGGCCGCCGGCCTGAACGCACTGCTCGATCCGCAACGCACCCGTACGGCGGAGGTCGGCGTGAAAGGACTGCTCTGGTCGCGCCTACGCGCCGATGTCGCCGTGTTCCGCGCATCGGTGCGCGATGAACTCGTACCGTTCGATGTCCCCAACCAGCCCGGGCGCCGCGCGTTCCGGAACGCCGGTCGTACATCGCGGCAAGGTCTCGAGACCAACCTCAATACCTCGACCTCGGTTTTCGATGTCGGCGTGTCGCACACGTGGTCGCGTTTCGCTTTCGACACGTACCGTGTCGGCACCGCGAATTACGACGGGAAGGTGATCCCGGGCATTCCCGCCCACTTGTTGCAAGCGTACATCACGGCCCGTCGTGCCGGGTGGTTTGCCACAATCGACGGCGCGGCGTCATCGCGCGTGAGTGCCAACGATGCGAGCACTGTCTTTGCCGCCGGCTACGCGGCGTGGAATATGCGCGCCGGCTACTCGGCCCCACGCGTGGGGCACGTACGACTCGAGCCAACGCTCGGGATCGAAAACATGTTCGATCGTCGCTACGCCGGCTCGGTCGTGATCAACGCCACGCGCTCACGATACTTTGAGCCGGGATTACCGCGCCGGCTCACGTTCGTGATGCGAGTAACGGCGGAATAACGGCGCAACTGGTTCAAAACTCAGTCATCGGTCAGAGGCGTCAGACTGGGTATAGTGTTCGGAATTCAGCAGCAACAGTGCGCAGTGTCGAGCTATTTGGCACTCATCACGAGACGCGAGGCCACCGTCCATCAAGCCAGTCGCTCGAAACTGTGCACTATCGTTGCTCGATGCTGAACACTATACCCAGTCTGATGCCTCTGCCTGATCACCGAGCGCTGAGTTTTGAGTTTCGAGTTTTAAGTTGTGAGTTTTCAGTTTTGAGTTTTGAGGCGCCCTACTGGTACTGCACGTACAACGGCCTCGGCGTGAGCGCGAGCAGTTCGCGCGGCGTCATCATCGTGCTCCCCGCGCGCCGGTCGTTCTTGTAGAACAATTTGAATCCCGCGAATTGCACCGGCTCGGCATACACGTACGCCGCGTAGGAATCACGCTTGAGACTTGGCGGTCCCCATCCATCCATGTGCATGACCACTTGCACGCGCGGATCACGCTTGATCTTCGAGGCGTTGGTGAGCATCGGCTTGGTGAAGCGATGCACCACGAGAATCTTCGGCGGCAGATTCTTCTCGGTCACCAGTTTCGCGAGATAATCGATCGCCCAGTTCACGTCGGCCGCATCGTAGCTGCCGATCTTCTTGCCGGGCTTCGTGCCGTTCTTCATCGCGAACTCGGGGTCCATGCCGAAGTGCACGTCGGGGCGCGACAGCCACGACTCGAGTCGCGGCAACTCCTCCTGAATCGTACTCAGGCCAACCTGCACATCGAGAAAGAGCAGCGCGTTCCGCTCCTTCGCCCACCCGTACACTTTCTCGGTGAGCGCGTCGCCGTGCCGCATGCGGTACTTGCCGTCCTTGCCGGCATCACCCTGCGCCACCGTCGTGATCAGATGCAGTGCCGGCTGCACCGGCGTTGACGGGTCGGCCTTTGTCCATGCCGCGACCTCGCGATCGAGCATCGCGAGCATCTCGGGCTTCGGATACTCGCCCAGCACACCCATGCGTTTGGAAAACGGGTTGCCGTAGTACGCGATGATGCGCTTGGCTGGGAGCACGCTCCCGGCCAATGGCGCGGGTCCCGGCACGGGCCATACGGGCACCGGCTTGCCGGCAAGCGCACGGGCCGCCGCCGACGTGCCAGTGGCCGGATACGCGTACTTCGGGCCGGAGTCGCTCTTGGGGCCCGTCGTGGTCGCGCGCGTGGTCGCGCTCTTGGTCGCGCTCGTGGTCGTGTTTTTGGTCGCGCTCTGCGCTGCCGCCGGTGTGGCGAACCACGTCGCAGCAAGGCCGAACAGGATCGAAGCCGCGAACGCGCGCGGCGAAACTCGAGAAGTCATCCCACAATCTAGAAGGCACGGGAACCGGTGTTCTGGTGCATGCGGTTCCGTTAGTGTTCTGGAGCACGCTTCGCGCACGCCCGTCTCCTCAATCCGACCCGCTGCCATGAATGACACGACCACCGTTCCCGAGGATTTTGATGGCTTTCTCGTCGACTTCATCCCCGTGCACGACGGGATCTGGAGCCTGTACGGCATCGACGACGATCGCCCGGTCGCGGCGTGGAGCCGCCCGCACGCCGAGCGCTACGACCAGCGCCTGCGCGAAGCGACGGCACGGGAGAAGATCGCCGAGTGGGCACTGGGCGACGTGACGGCGAAAAACCTTCCCGCCTGCATTGCCAAGGCTGAGCAGTCGCTCGCCGTCGCTCGCGCCGCAACCGCGCTCTGGACCGAACGGCTGCGCGTCATCAATGCGTTTCGCCCGGAGTAGCACAGGCGCACCCACCACTCGACACGTTGACGCAACACTCGCCACTCACGGGAGTGTCGCGCAACGGTGTCGAGCTTGTAGTCCTAACGAATGCGAAGCACGAACGGCATGCGTGCGTACACACCGCGCGGGTCATTGTAGCGCAGGAGCACGTCCAGCTCATGCGTGATGTCACGAGCGAGTGAGCTGGCCTGGCCGCGCCCTGAGAGGAGCGCACTCGCTCCCGGGTTGGTGGCCGCACCGATGGTCGCGGCCACCGGCGTCGGCTTGCTCTCCAGAAAATCGGTCAGCTTCTCGGTCGCACTCTTCACGCGCGGGTACTCGCGCACGTCGTAGTCGCCGGTGATCTTGGCCAGCGTGGCCGCGCTCTTGAGCGCCGCGTCGAGACCGCCGATCGAGTCCACGAGGCCGATGCGCATGGCATCTTCGCCCGACCACACACGACCTTCCGCAATCGCGCGAACCGAGTCCGGCGTCAGCTGGCGGGCGGTGGAGACCCGCGCGATAAAGGCCTCGTACACGGCATCGGTGCCGCGCTGCAGCACCGCCAGCTCAGCGTCGGAGCGCGGCCGTGCGATCGAGAACAGATCGGCATAACGCCCGGTCTTCACCGTGTCGAACGTGACACCGTTGCGATTGGCCAGAGCCTTGATGTTCGGTACGAGTGAGAACACCCCGATCGACCCGGTGATCGTGTTCGGCTGCGCGAACACGCGAGCGGCCGCCGTGCTGATCCAGTAGCCGCCACTGGCCGCCACCGTCCCCATCGACACCACGATCGGCTTCTGCTTGCGGATCAACGACAGTTCGCGCTGGATCTGCTCCGACGCGATCGCGCTGCCGCCCGGGCTGTTCACGCGCAACACCACGGCCTTCACCTTCGCGTCGTTGCGCACGCGCCGCAGCTCGCGCGACAGCGACGCACCGCCGATCGTGCCGTCGCCGCCCTCGCCGTCCACGATGTCACCCTCGGCATACACGATCGCGATCGTCTGGCTCGCGCTGAAGCTGCGGTCCTTGGCCACTGCGAGTGGCGCGTACTCGCCAAGTGTGATCTGTGGCAACGAGGGGCGATCGAGCAACGTCGCCATCTCGGCCGCGCGGATGCTGTCCTTCGGACTCTGCTTGTCGCCGTCTGCCGTGCGGGCCGCTGATGCGAGTTTCTGCAGGTCGTCGAGCACGTCGTCGAAGTACGCCACCCGATCCACGAGCCCGGCGACCTTGGCGTCGGCGGGGAGAATGATGCCCTGTGCGTCCACGATGGTTTGCAGGGCGACCGTGTCGATCCCACGGCTCTGCGCGATACCCCGCTTCACTTCGCTCCACAAATCGCCCAGGTACGATTCGGTTTGCAGGCGACTCTCCGGGCTCATGTTGGTGCGCGTGAACGGTTCGACGGCCGCCTTGAAGCGTCCCACGCGGCTCACCTGCATGCCGATGCCGTACTTCTCGAACATGCCGGCGACGAAGATCTGCTCCGACGCGAGGCCGGGCATCAGCAGGGACCCGAACGGATCGATGGTGACCACGCTGGCGGCCGAGGCGAGGTAGTAGTCGCGTGTATCCGGATTCACGAGGTACGCGTGCACCGGCTTCTTGGACTCTCGGAAGCTGGCGATCGCCGCGCGGAGTTCGCGCAGGGCGGCGAAGCCCGAGGCGTAGCCGTCGGCGGAGATCGTCCCGCGCAGGAGAATTCCACTGATGCGATCATCGTCCGCCGCGGCCTTGAGGGCGATGGTGGCCGCACGCAACGGAATGGCGGCACCGCGTCCGGCGGACAACGCATCGTCGAGGAACGACCCTGGCTTCGTTTCGGCCGGGCGATCGGAAAATGCGCGATCCAAATCGATTACGAGCACCGAACCGTCGGCGACCTTCACGGGGGCTTTGGAACCGGCCGAGGCGGCGATGCCGACGATCAGCAGGATGCCACCCACCACGCAGATCGCGATGGTGAGCAGGTTGGCGGCGATAGCGGTCAGAAACTGCTTCATCATTGTCCGGACTCGAGAGGAATCGGCACGCAGGGTCTCTCACTCCTACGCGCGCCGCGTCGAAAAAGCTCCAGAAGGGTATACGCGAAGCTGGCTGCGATCAAAACATGACGGTCGCGTCGCAATTGGGGCTTGCCGACGTTCCGACTCGGTCACAGCTTTCGAGGGACCAGGTCACTCACAATGTTTTCCCGCCCGGAGGACGCCCGTCCATGCCCGCCTACAAGGCTCCACTCGACGATATCCGCTTTTTGCTGCATGACGTGCACGACGTCGCGCAGTTGGCCGCGCTCCCCGGTTTCGAGGACGCGACGCCCGACATGATCGATGCCGTGCTCGTCGAAGGCGCCAAGATCTGCGAAGACGTGCTCTTCCCGATCAACCAGAGCGGTGACACGGAAGGGGTGACGTACGAGAACGGCGAAGTGCGGACGCCGAGTGGGTTTAAAGAGGCGTACGCGCAGTATGCGGCGGGTGGATGGACCGGCGTGGCGGCCGATGCCAAGTACGGTGGCCAGGGGCTGCCCGAGGCGGTCCGCTTCGTGATGGAAGAACTGCTCTGCTCCTCGAACCTGTCATTCAGCATGTATCCGGGACTCACGCACGGCGCCGTGAGCGCACTGCTGAGTCACGGGTCGGACGAGCTCAAGGACCGGTTCCTCCCCAAGCTCATCGACGGCACCTGGGGCGGCACCATGTGCCTGACGGAGGCGCATGCCGGTACCGATCTGGGCATGATCAACACGAAGGCCGTTCCCAGCGGTGATGGTGCGTACTCGGTCACCGGCACGAAGATCTTCATCTCGGCCGGCGATCATGACCTCACCGAGAACATCATGCACTTGGTGCTCGCCAAGCTGCCCGATGCGCCGAGCGGGACGAAGGGGATTTCGTTGTTTCTCGTGCCCAAGTACCTGCCGAAAGAAGACGGCTCAGCCGGCACGCGCAACGGCGTGACCGTGGGGTCGATCGAGCACAAGATGGGCATCAAGGCGTCGGCCACCTGCGTGCTCAACTTCGAGGACGCGACCGGCTGGATGGTAGGAGAGCCGCACAAGGGGATGCGGGCGATGTTCGTGATGATGAACGGCGCTCGTCTCGCGGTGGGCTTGCAGGGATTGGGGTTGTCCGAGGTCGCCTATCAGAACGCGTTGTCGTATGCGAAGGACCGCTTGCAGGGGCGTTCGCTCACGGGCCCCAAGAATCCATCGGGACCGGCCGACTCCATTCTCGTGCATCCCGATGTGCGGAAGGGTTTGCTGCGCATGAAGGCGTTCAACGAAGGCATGCGTTCGCTGGCGTACTGGGTGGGCATTCGTATCGACCTCGAACACCGTCATCCCGATCCTGCGGTGAGAGAGGCGGCGGAAGATCTCGTGGCGCTGATGACGCCTGTCATCAAGTCGTTTCGTACCGACAAGGGCTTCGACAACACGAACATCGCGTTGCAGACGCTCGGCGGGCACGGGTACATCCGGGAATACGGCGTCGAGCAGTACGTACGCGATGCCCGCATTGCGCAGATCTACGAGGGGACGAACGCGGTGCAGGCGCTCGACCTGGTCGGTCGTAAGCTGCCAATGGAAGGTGGGCGCCTGGTGCGTCGCTTCTTCGAGCTGGTCAAGGGCGACGTGGATGCAGCGGCGCAGGTGGAAGGGCTGGAGGAGTTCGCGAAGGCGCTTGGCGGCTCGCTGTATCAGCTGCAGAAGGCGACGATGCTGCTGGCCGAGAAGGGCTTCGCGAATCCCGATGAAGTGGGAGCGGCAGCCACGGAGTATCTGCATCTGATGGGCTACGTGGCGGTTGGCTGGCAGTGGCTTCGTATGGCGACGGTGGCGCAGCAGCAGCTGGCGGCGGGTACGGGCGACACGCGGTTCCTGCAGGCCAAGCTCAAGACGGCGCGCTTCTACTTTGGGCGCTTGCTGCCGGAAGCGGCGACGCTGCTGGCGGCCATTCAGGCTGGGTCGGCGCCGATCATGGCCTTCGCCGACGACGAGTTTTAGTCGACTTGCTGGCGAGTTGTCGACGAGTGCGCGGTGTGACGGGAGTGCCCGCTGCGTGACGGTGCGCGCGCGGGCACTCAACTCTTGGGTGGGAGGTGCCGATGATTACGGGTAACCTCACACCCACGTCATGTTCTTCAAGAAGCTCGTGTCCGAGCCACGCCCCTCGATCGAACGAAGCAGTTCGGACGGTGCGCCCGGCTCCCCAGAACTGCAAGCGATCTCCGGTGGCGCTGGTCAGGCTACCGCGATCTCCGTTGCGTCCACGTCGCAGAGTAGCGAGACCGGTCTCGGCCTCGTGCTCGATGCGCTGGGCGGTGTGCTGACGGCGCTCTCCCGCTACCCGATCGATCTCCCTGATCGGCCGGGAGAAGAGAGCGCCGAAGAAATCGGACGATGGCAGCGTCACGCCACCCTCGGCTACGCCCTTGAGGAAGGGACCGGCACGGGTTCGGTGGGTGTGAACGATCGCGACTGGGGCGGCGTGGTTCGCGCGGTCACCGAACAGCGACGCGACGAGCACAAGTACGTGGAGTCGTCGATCACCGAACTCCGTGAGGCGCTCTGGGCCTGCGTGGAGACGGTGCACAATGCGGTGAAGATCGATCATACCGCCGATTCATCGACCGGTACGCAGATGGATCGGGCGAAAGACGCGCTCAAGCGCATGCAGACCGGATCGATCAAGCAGGAGGTGCTCGGCGCCGTGCTGGCGATCGAAGGCGCGTTGCAGACGCGTCGCGATCAGCAGCAGGAGCAGTACGTGAACCTGGCTACGAAGCTCGACCGCATGGGCAAGCAGCTCGAAGAGGCACGGAAGGAAAGCACGACCGATCCGCTCACGGGTATCGGCAACCGCAAGCTGTTCGACATGATGGGACCGCGCGCGGTGCAGATGTACGCGCTGAGCCGTCAGCCGGTGGTGTTGCTGATGATCGACCTCGACAAGCTGAAGCTCGTGAACGACATGTACGGGCATCAGGCGGGCGATCAGGCCATTTCCAATCTTGGCGGCGCGCTGACCAAGGTGTTCCTCCGACAGAGCGACGTGCTCTGCCGCTACGGTGGCGACGAGTTTGCTGTGATTCTGCAGAACACCGACTGGAAGATGGCGCAGACCCTGGCCCGTCGGCTGCAGGAGCATCTGGTCGCCATGCCGGCGCCGCATCCCGCGATGGAGTTCTCGATTGGCGCGTC
>JBBQAK010000350.1:0-4362 GCA_038316215.1 Gemmatimonadales bacterium
CGCGGACGAAGCGACGCGTCTCGCCATTGGAGCCATGATGGCCGACATCCTTCCCCTCGGCGCGGGGCGGATTGCCTTCCCGGTGGGCAGCAGCGGACGCCGCGTGTATCGCGTCTGGCGCGCCTCCAAGGGCGCGTCGAAGGGCGGACGGACTAGAATCCTGGGAGTTCTAGCTGGGCGGTCACGCCGCCAGCCAGCGTGACGCCGGCAGCTTGAAGCCACGCCAACAAGACGTCCTGCCCATGATCGCCAGCCATGGCGGAGCGCGCCGCGCTCAGGTGCAGCTTGAACTCCCCCGAGACATCGGGCAGCGTGCGTCGCAGTACGGCTACCGTGAGGAGCTCGGTCGCGTCGGCCAGATGACGGATCGCGAACTCCGTCATGCGGGCGCGCAGCGCGGCCGTGTTGAGCAGTGGGCCTTCACCGGGCACCTCATGATCAGCGCGACGCTCACGAAAGGCCGCCAGACGACTCCGCGTGGCGGAGAGCATCGGCAACTCCTCGGCGGCGCTCTCGGCGTGAGCGGCAACGGGGGCGCCCATCAGCCCCAACCAGGCCATCCAGAGCGTCCCGCGGGCGTACGCCTCCCACGGCTCCTGTTCCAGACGCGAGGCCGCTTGGTGCACGGTCTCGGTGACGTGATTGCGAACCTCCCACCAGCGGAGGTACGCCTCGGTCTGCCGCGAGACGAGCGCCAAAGCACCCAGCTTGAGCGCCCACTTCACCGCCGATTCGCCATCGTCGGTAGGCGGCCGGAGTGCCGCCGAGCAGCGGAAAGCGCGAGCCGCCCCGAGGGCCAACACGGCTTGGGCAAGGTCGCGAGCGGCACTGGGAGCCGGCTGCAGTGCCGCATCGAGCTGACTGAGTGCCGCCAGTTCGTACGCGGTGCCGAGCAGCGCGAGTCCATCGGCGATCGGTTCGCCAAGTCCGTCCCCGGGGCGAAGGGCGGCCGCGTCAGCCCGCTCCAGCAGCAACGCACGCCGCTCGCTCGGAATCGCGGCGACGGCCCAGTGATCGTCGAGAGTGGTTCTGGCGAGCTCCGCCAGATCCCTCGCCGCAAGATCACGTTCAGCCGCCGGGGTGAGGACGTGCATCCAGCCTCCTCCATGGGAGCGCTCGAACCGAACCCTGTCCGACACCCGACGTGGTGTTGGCACAGGCCGCATACCGCTGATCGAAGCACACGCCGGCGACGACCGGGTGACCGATCGAGACCGTTCTGCTCCGTGTTGACGACGCACTAGGCGCCCGTTCGGCAGCACGAACCAGCCGAACCACGAAGCATCCGCAGTAAGCAACGCTATAGCATGCGGTTATCCCAGCCTGCACCGCATCGCCATCACTGTCGCATTTATGTAACAGGTCCGTTCCTGTCAAGAGCAAACTCGGGCGAAACCCGCGTAAACCACTGACAGACGGCACTTTCCGGAGATTTCGCGTGGGATTTGAGTCATCGCAGGTGGCGCGGCGCCGTTTGGCCGCTATGGCGTCAAGCAATGGTCGGGTGCAGGAAGCCCTGTCGACGTCGGCGTTTCCAGGGTTCTGGGAGAGCTCATCACATCAGGAATCGAGCCAAGACCGAGAGGTACCGCTGAACTCGAGCGCTACCTATGGCACTGCCCACGGTGGCGCCTTGGTGCGTCATCTGGACGATCTGGCGCAGGACATCGTGGCCATCCCGGGGGCCGGTGGTGCCCTTCTTGCAGCCTATGCGGCGCAGGCCCGCGCGCTCTCACTGGTGGTTGAAGCCGCCAAGCGTGCCGGGGGTTCACCCCTTCCTGCCTCGGTCCTCATGGCTGCTCAAGACGCTCTTTCGGCTCCCTCGCCCCTTCCGGGGCTGGTGATCGGGTGACCAGACATCCGCTCCGCGCGCTCGTCGCGGCAGCGGTGATCGTGTCCGTCGCGTCCTCGCGCGACCTCATCGCGCAGTCCGGCGAAGCGGTCACTCTCTGGCGCGCTGGTCGGGCGCTCGCCTTGCGCGGACAAGTCGACTCCGCACTGCGCACATTGGAGCAGGCGGGATCGGTCGCGCGTACCTCCGGGGACCTCGCCACCGAGCAGGCCACCAGGCGCGGCCGCGCCGACCTGTGGATGCTGCGCGGCTGCGCCGACAGCGCCACCCGGATTCTCCGCGAGGCAGTCACCGCCGCGCCCCCAGGCGATCGATCCAGTGCCGACGCGTTGGTCCGCTTGCTGGCGTCCCGGAAGGCGGTCGCGGACGCCCGCGGCGTGCTGGTGAAGGCCTACGGCGACGTCCCGTCGGTGGGGAGTAACATCACCCGCGAGAGTGTCACGTTCCTCCAAGGCATGGCCGCTGTCGAACTCGCGGGCGGCCAGGAATCGGCCGCATGGGCCACACTCAACTCCGCCCTCGCCATCGCCGTCCGCCTGCACGAAGGGGATGTGAAGGAGCGCAGCGAACACGCCGTTGGCGAGATCACCGACGAAAATGCCTGGCTGATGTTCGACCTCGCCCAACTCCGCCTGACCGCGAAAAGCCCGCCGATTCGTTCGCCGAGAGAGCACGCCCGTATCATGGGCAACCTCGCGAAGGCTTGGCCCACGCTCGACGTGCTCCCCGACGACGGCTTTCCGATCACGCGCTTCGCCGATCGACTCGTGCTGCAGGCCGCGTTGTGTGCCGCCGACGGAAGCGCGTGCCCTGTGCCGATCATGGCCAAAGGGTGCCCGTAGGTCAGTTCGGGCCCTTCACCTCGACCTTCTTCTCGGCCTTCGGATCCTCGAGCGTCTCCAGCACCTCACGCCACGAGAACTTCTTGCCGGTGCCGAGCACCCAGTAGTTCATCCACGCCATCTCGGCCGTGCTCTTCACGAGCCGGTTGCGCGCATCGGGAATGCCGTGTGAGGCGCCCGGGTACATGAACAGCTCCGTCGGCACGCCAACGCGCTTGAGGCCCATGTGCAGCTCGACGCTCTGCGGGCTCGGCACGCGCGGGTCGCCTTCCACCACGTGAATCATCGTGGGGGTCTTGGCGTTACGGATGTACTTGATCGGCGACTGCTTCCAATACGCGTCGAAGTCGTCGTACGGGAGCTTGTCGCCCAAGTAGTACTGACGATTCCGCTGCACATCGCTCTGCGCGTACATCGAGATCCAGTTCGACGTGCCGGCGCCGCTGGAGATGCCCTTGAAGCGATCGGTATGCGTCAGGATCCAGTTGCTCCAATGGCCGCCCGCGCTCCACCCCAACACGCCCATCTTGGTCTCGTCCACGATGCCCTGCGCGATCAGCGCGTCAACACCGGTCATGATGTCGTTGTAGCCCGGCTCGAAGTAATTGCCCACGATGCCGTTCTTATGCGCCTCGCCGTAGTTCGTGGAGCCGCGGTAGTTGGGCATCAGTACCGCCCAGCCCTGCCCCGCGTACACCTGCGCGCCGTAGCCGCCGTTAAACGAGAGCTGGTCGGCCGCCGCCGGGCCGCCGTGAATGGCGACGATGAGCGGATACTTCTTGCCGGGCTGATAGCCGACCGGCTTGAGCAGCACGCCGCCGACCTTCTTACCGTCCTTCGACGTCCAGGTGACTTCGGTCTCCTCACCAAGCGCGAGCTGCTCACGCACCCACGGGTTGGGATCGGTGAGCTGTGTCCACGCGCTGCGCGACGCTAAGGCCGCGAGCGACGGCACGGTAAACAGCGACGGCGTGGTCGTCGGATCCTGATATGACACCATCAGGCGCTTCGTGGTCTCATCCTGCGTCACCGAGATCACCCCTTTCACATCGGTGACCGCCTTCACCTTGCCCGACGCCACGTCGAGCGCGAACAGCTGCTGCGTGGCCTTCAATCCTTCGTTGAAATAGATCGTCTTGCCGTCGGCCGACCACCAGTCGGCACTCACATCGCCGTCGAGATCGCCGATCTTCCGGAAGGCCGCACCCTTCGCGTCGGTCGCACGGACGTACACGCGACGGTTCTTCATGTTGTACGCCGTCATGTCGTCGGACGCCGAGAACGCGATCGTGCGTGAGTCGGGTGAAAACGACAGCCCCGACTCCGACGATTCGTCGTTCTTCGTGAGGCGCTCGATGCTGCCGTCGCGCGTGTCGAGCAAAAACTGATCGGCGTAGATCCCCTGCTCGGTGATATTGCGCTTGTAGCGGTCGTTGGGCACGGCGGTAAAGCCCACCCACTTGCTGTCGGGCGCGATTTCGAAGGCGGTGACGGCCAGCGACGTGTCGCGCGTGACGCGCGTGGTCGCGCGCGACGCCGCTGCGAGGTCAACCATCCACAGCGAGTTGATCGACGTCTCGGCGTTCCGCACGGCGACGGTGAACTTCTTCTCCACCCGCGCCTTCTCGTCGGCGTCCACCGTGTCGGCCGTGATGAAGTACAGACGAC
>JBBQAK010000407.1:0-3629 GCA_038316215.1 Gemmatimonadales bacterium
GGCATGTCCGAGACCGTGGTCTTGGAGCCAGGCTCGAGCCCCACGTAGGTGCTCGAGCCGGTAAACACCTCGGCCGTGACCTCGGCGAGTTCCTGTCGCAGTCGCGAATACACTTTCGCGTCATACGGCAGTTGATTCGGCGCCGCGGCCGGCGCGTGCTGGGCGGCGATCTGCTGATCGAACACATAGGCCCGGACATCGTCGGGGGGAGTGAACTTCCCCGACGACTTCGTGGTGTCGTGCACGTTCTTCATGGCCAGAAACTCACTGGCCGACCGCACGTGCGTTTTGGAGACGAACGGACTCGCTTCGACGTTCAGCGCGGCAAGTCGCGACTCGTTGACGACGTGATCGTGCCCGAACTTCAGAGCGGTGACGCCCCAGGCCGGCTTAGCCGACGCCACGCTGTCGCTCCAGACGAGTTGCGCGTCGGCCCCGGTATGATCAAACCGGAACCACACGCCCTCCTGCTCCATCAGGCGTGCCGCACAGTTCCAGCGACTCTCCCGATAGCGAAACGTTGCTGGCCGCTCTTCGACGGTGCGGGTGAGCTTCCACGTATAGTCGACACCCTTCATCAGCGCGTCGACGATGTCGCGCGCTGACTGATTCTGGAAAATTGCGAACCCTTCGTCGAGATCAAGGACCCACTGCGGCGGACGGATTTCCAGTTCGTACGAGAACAGCCCGACCGCCGCGAGGCCGCCACGCCGCAGGCGACTGACCACACCGTGAATGGAGCGATCGGTGCCGTCCGCTAAGCGCAGCAACAGCGAGACCTTCTTGAGGAGAAGGTCCTTCGCCGTGATATCACCGCGCGTGCTCATGGCCGTGACCTTGAAGCGGAACAGGCGGGAGAGCTCTTCCTCTCCCTCCCAATTCTGCAGCATGAGCACATCATCCCCCAGTGGGGTCTTCAGTCGGTACGGCCGATTCGCTTGAGACCACGCCATCTGTACGTCCTCGGGTATCCTCGATTCACTGCTGCGTCAGACCGCAGCCGCGTCGACCACGTTCTCGTACGTGAAGTCTCCGTCGTCTGCTACACCGACACGCAGGGCGGTCGGGCGAACGCCCTCAGCCATGGCCGCCAACAGCATGCGCGAAATCTCAGGCAACAGCGTGTTGCTCAGAATGTTATCGACGTTACGGGCGCCGCTTTCCACTTCGGTGCACCGGGCGGCCACCTGCGTGATGAGCGTTTCGTCGTGGCGCAGTTCGAGACGGTGCGTCTCGCGGAGGCGACGGCCGATCTTGCCCACCTTGAGACGAACGATCTGCTTCAGGTTCTCGTCACGCACCGGATAGAACGGCACGATCACCATACGGCCAAGGAATGCTGGTTTGAAGACGGCGTCGAGCTCCGGCTTGAGTGCCTTCGCCATGGCCTCCGGAAACGGCATCGTTTCCGGATCAGCCGTGAGCTTCATGATCGTTTCGGTGCCGGCATTGGTGGTCAGAATGATGATCGTGTTCTTGAAGTTGATCTCACGGCCTTCGCCGTCATCCATGACGCCCTTGTCGAACACCTGGAAGAACAGCTCGAGCACGTCCGGGTGCGCCTTTTCGACCTCGTCGAGCAGGACGACGCTGTACGGACGACGACGCACGGCTTCGGTGAGGACACCGCCTTCTCCGTATCCCACATAGCCCGGTGGTGACCCCTTGAGCGTCGAGACCGTGTGCGCTTCCTGGAACTCCGACATGTTGATGGTGATGATGTTGCGTTCGCCACCATACAGCAGGTCAGACAAGGCGAGCGCCGTCTCGGTCTTGCCGACGCCGCTGGGTCCGACCAGCATGAAGACGCCCTTCGGCTTGTTGGGATCCTCGATGCCGGCTTTCGACGTGCGCACGCGACGCGAGATGTCGATCAGCGCATGATCCTGTCCGATCACGCGGGCGCCGAGATGCTTCTCAAGCTCGAGCATGGTGCCGAGCTCGTCGCTCATCATCTTACCGACCGGGATACCGGTCCAGCCGGAGATCACTTCACCGACGATCGACGCATCGACGAACACGCGCATGAGCGGCGTCTCGCCCTGTAGGGCTTCGAGCTCGGCGGTGAGGCCGTTCAATTCGGCGCGCAGCGTATCGGCGGTGGTCTGGTCCGTGTTCTCGGCCTCGGCGATAAGCGCATCACGGACGCTGAGAATCTTCTCGACGAGCAGCTTTTCCGAGGCCCAGCGCGTCTCGAGCGCGGCGAGTGATTCCTGCACCTGCGCGCGACGCGTGGCGAGTTCAGCGAGCCGCTCTCGATGATCGGCGCCGGCCACCTGCTCGCGGTTCAGCACGCGTTCCTGCAGCGCGATGTCGTCAAGCGTGCGATGGGCGTCTTCGATCGGTCCCGGCGTGGCGGTCTGTCCGAGGTTGAGGCGGGCACATGCGGTGTCGAGCACGCTCACGGCTTTGTCGGGCAGCTGGCGATCGGGGAGGTAGCGGTGCGAGAGACGCACGGCCGCTTCCATGCCGCTGTCGAGGATGCGAACGGCGTGGTGTTTCTCGAGCGAGGGCACGACGGCGCGCATCATGATGCAGCACACGTCTTCGGTGGGCTCGTCGACCTTCACCAGCTGGAAACGCCGTGAGAGCGCCGGATCCTTTTCAAAGAACTTCTTGTATTCGCTCCAGGTGGTCGCCGCGATCGTACGCAGCTCACCGCGCGCGAGGGCGGGCTTGAGCAGGTTCGCCGCATCGTTCTGTCCGGCGGCGCCACCGGCTCCGATCATGGTGTGCGCCTCATCGATGAAGAGAATGATCGGTGTCGGAGAGTTCTTCACCTCTTCAATCAATCCCTTCAGGCGATTCTCGAACTCGCCCTTCACACCAGCGCCGGCCTGCAGCATCGCCAAATCGAGCGAGCGGAGCGACACGTTGCGAAGCGGAGGCGGCACATCCCCTTCGGCGATACGACGTGCGAAGCCCTCGACCACGGCGGTCTTTCCCACGCCGGCTTCACCGACGAGGATCGGATTGTTCTGCCGACGACGCGTGAGAATGTCGACGACCTGACGCACCTCGAAATCGCGTCCGAGCACAGCGTCGATCTTACCGGCCTTCGCGTTTGCCGTGAGGTCGACGGTGTACTGGTCAAGATTCGGCGTGCGTCCACCGGCTTTCGGGGCACCCCCGCCGCTCGAGGCGCTGGCACTCGAGGCGGCGTTATCGATCGCGCCCAACTCGGCCGCGGCTTCCGCCGACGGCGCGGTAATGGTGGCGAAGTCCTTCTTGAGCACATCGGCCGGGATCTTCTCGAACTCCTTGCTGATATCCTGCGCCATGCGCGCGAGTTCACCGACACTGAGCAGCGCCAGCAGCGCATGCCCAGTGCGCACGCGCGGCGCGCCGAACTCGACCGAGCCGAGCATCCAGCCTTCGCTGAGCATATTCACGAGCGACGGGCTCAGCGTCGGGGTGCGCGCATTGCCGGTCTTGATGCGGTCGAGCGCGCGCGCGAGGTCGTCGGCAAGACGCGAGCGATTGATGCCGAAGTGCTTGAGAATGGCCGCGAGGTCACCGTCGTTCGCGTCGAGCACTTTTACCAGGAAGTGTTCGATCTCAACGTCGTAGTTCGTACGCGACAGACAGAGCCCGGCGGCCGCTTCTACGGCGCTACGGGTTGGAGCATT
>JBBQAK010000177.1:0-7981 GCA_038316215.1 Gemmatimonadales bacterium
GGCGGACCGCCTCGTATACCGGGACGGCGCCAACCCGCAGCGCTTTCACACCGTCGGCACCACGGAAGACGAGCGTTTCGCCGTACTCTCGGTGAGTGATCGCGGTCAGGGTAAGGATGGTAACGCCCTGCACCTCTTGAACCTCGCCGTGCCAGACGGTGCGTTCACTCCGCTGTGGACCACGTTCGATGACCAGATGGACGTGCTCGACAACGTGGGCGATCAACTGTTGGTGCTCACCAATCGACACGCACCGAATCAGCGTGTGGTGCGCATCGACCCATCGGCGCTCGACGAAGCGAACTGGGTCACGGTCATCCCCGAGCGCAGCGAACCGGTAAGCGGCATGTCCACCGCTGGCGGCCGACTGTTCGCGACCTATTTGAAAGACATGACCACCCGCGCGTACGTACACACACTCGACGGCGCCTTGGAGCGCGAGATCACGCTTCCCGGCATCGGTACCGCCGGTGGCTTCGACGGCGAGCACGATGCGACCTCTGTGTTTTACAGCTTCACATCGTTCACGGCGCCCATCACCGTGTACCAGTATGACATCGCATCGGGGCACAGCACACAGCTCCGTGAGGTGACGCTACCGTTCGACCCCAACCGGTTCGAAACGAAACAAGTGTTCGCGACGAGCCAGGATGGCACGCGGGTTCCCGCCTTCATCGTCGCGAGAAAGGGCCTCGTGCTCGACGGCGCCAATCCGACCATGCTCTACGCGTACGGTGGTTTCAACGTGTCGTTGCCGCCCAACTTTAGCGCGATGCGCGTGGCGTTCCTCGAACAGGGTGGCGTGTACGTGCAAGCGAACTTGCGCGGTGGCAACGAGTACGGCGAAGCGTGGCACAAGGCCGGCATGAAGGAGAAGAAGCAGAATGTCTTCGATGACTTCGTGGCGGTGGCCGAGTGGCTGATTGCGAATGGCTATACGTGCAGCGCGAAGCTGGCGATCGCCGGCGGCTCGAACGGGGGGTTGCTGGTGGGCGCGATCATGACACAGCGACCAACCTTAGCACACGTCGCGCTGCCGGCGGTTGGCGTCATGGACATGCTGCGCTTTCACAAGTTCACGATCGGCTGGAACTGGATTGCCGACTACGGGTCGAGCGACGACCCCGAGGGGTTCAGCTACCTCTCGGCGTACTCACCACTGCACAACCTGAAAGACGGCACGGCCTTTCCGGCCACGCTTATTACCACCGCCGACCACGACGATCGCGTGGTACCGGCGCACTCGTTCAAGTTCGCCGCGCGATTGCAGGAAGCGCATCGCGGCCCGAACCCGGTACTCATTCGTATTGAGACGCAGTCAGGGCACGGCAGCTCCTCACTCACGAAGCAGATCGCTGAAATGGCCGACGAGTACGCGTTTATTTTTGAGAATCTCGGCGTCGTTCCGGAGTGGCTCTGACCGGAGCCCGCCTCGCCGCGCTCGCGCTCGTGGCCGCGGGCGTCGCGCTCGGCGTCGGGCTCGGCACCGGCGCGCCCGCGCTCGCGCGGCTCTCGCGCTACGAAACGAAGGCGATCGAAGGCACGCCGATCGTGGGCAACAGAGCCGCGTTCCGGTGGTTCGACATGCCGGACAGTGTCTCCGTGTATGGCACACAATACTTTCTGCCGTCCCGCGGCACGCTTATCATCCTGCACGGCCTCGGCGCACACGACGCCATCGCGACGCAGGCGGGTGACTCGCTCCGACGCGTCACGGGCATGAACATCCTCTTTCTCGACCTCCGCGGAAACGGTCGGTCGGGAGGTGCGCGCGGGCGTATTGGCCACGATACGCAGTACGCGGACGATCTCGCGGGCGTCGTACGGGAACTGAAACGGGCGAATCCGTCGGGGCCGGTGCTGCTCGTCGGCGTACAACAAGGGGCCGGCACGGTGCTCGCTTACGCCGCCCGTGTGCGCGACCGGGACCAGCCGCGCATCGAGGGCATCGCACTGGTGGATCCGATCCTGACCCTCGATGCGCTGCAGACTGCAGGCACGCAGGACGGCGGCGCCTTTCAGTGGCACACGCGACGGTTGCGTACCCAGCAATTGCTGAACGTCGCGGGACTGCACTTCGCCGACCGGCTTCCGGTGGCGTATCAGCGCGCGCAGCAACCCGATGGACCGACGGCCCGCACGTTTAGCTGGCGGGCGATCCGGACGTTGCTGCCGCGCGACCCGTGGGCGATCGCGAACGACGTCGCGCTCCCTGTGTTGCTGATTCGCCGACAGTCGCCCGCGACCGCTCCGCTGCGACGCACGGACCAGCACGAGGTGGAGTCTGTGCCGGCCGATGCATCACTGTTTACGTCAATCACTTGGCGTCTCTTCGAGCGTTGGACGGCACAGTTTTCCGCGGACGCGGCGATCCCCACGAATATTCTCCCGTACGTGCCGATCCCGCTGACCGACTCCGCGCGATAAGCGCCGTCCGCGCGACGACGCTACTTCGCCGGGAACGGACGGGGTGCCGGCAGGTCGTCGGCGAACCGCCACGGGGCAGCGCCATCGCGCGTAAGCGCTACGTTGGCAAGCCGTGCGCGCACCATCGCGATCGGCATGGGTCCGCCCTGCAGCACCGCATCGTGAAACTCGCGGTCGGTCATCTTCTTCGACATCACGAGTTCCTTGTACAGTGCGCGCAGCTGCAAACCGCCCAGCATATACGCGGCCTGATAGATCGGCGAATACGATCCGTTGAACGACCGACGCACTTCACCCTCGGCGTTTGCGCGCTCGAACGGCACCTTGTCCACCACGTATTCGATCGCCTGCTCAGGCGTCATCTTGCCCAGATGAAAGCTGAGCGAGAATACGATGCGCGCACTGCGGTGCATGCGCCACGCGAGCGCACCGAGGCGATCTTCCGGCGTGACATGGAAGTCACGGTCCCACAGGAACATCTCCCAGTACAGCGACTGGCCTTCGTTCCAAAACGGCGTCGAGAACACGCGCCGGTGTGAGTTGTAGCGCGCCGTCATGAACCCCTGCAGGTGATGACCAGGATTGAGTTCATGAAAAACGACGGCGCGGGAGAAGAACGGATTATTCCCACGCAAACTCATCAGCTTCTCTTCATCGGTCATATCCGCAGTGGGGTATGACACGAGGATGAGGTCACCACCGAGGAAGAACGGCGACACACGCTGCCGCTCGGGGGCCATCATCTCCATGCGCCAGTCTTCGCGTGCCAGAGCAGGGATGGTGACCCAGTCGTGCTTCGCGAAGAATGCGTCGGCCTCATTCGCCAGATCGCGAATGAGATCCGGCTGCTTGCCGGGCTCGACGTACATGTTCTTCACTTTCTCCATCGCCGCCTTCCAGTCGTCGCCCAAGCCCATTTCGCGCGCCGCCTTCTTGGCTTCAGCGAGGCTGAACGCGTATTCCTTCTCGGCGATCGCGATCAGTTCGTCGGCCGAGTACGGAATCATCGCGTGGCGCAGGTCGATCGCGAGACCGTCGGCACCGATGGGATCACCGATGATCGGTTCGTTCGCCGCCGCGGCGTTGCGCGGCGCCTGTGCCGCACCGCCGCCGCCCTGCCCTCCACCTCCGCCAGCCACAACCGGCGCCGGCGGAATGCCGACGACGCGTGTGCGGATGGTGGTCGCGTAGCGACGCATCGCTTCATCGAGCTTCTGATACGGGTTCGTGGCCCACCAGGAGAAGAGCGGATCGTACCCGTTGTAATAGCGATACCACACGCCCACGGTGTTGCGAACTTGGTCGAGCTGATCGGCGGCGCGGTTTCCCACGGTGCGAGACACCTTGGGAGCGGGTGCGCGCGGCGGCCGGGTGGCACCATTGGCGCTGTCGCTGGCGGCGCGCGGCGGTGCGGGTTCCAGCACGGCGCGCAGGCTGTCCACCATCTTGGTGACATCGGCGAGGGTGCGGGCCGACGCCTGCGCGTCGATCGTCTTGAGGTCACGCCGGTCATCCTGCAGCGCCAGCACGCGATCGGCAAACGGGAGCAGAGGCAGCATTTCCTTCCGCTGAATCTCTTCGCGATCCATCAGTTCGAGCTGATAGCGAAGATGATTCTCGAGCAAGGCGTAATCGGCCTTGCCTTCCTGTGACAGCTTGTCGAACGCGAGCTCACCGAGACGGGATCGCCACGATGTGTAGAAGGCACGGGTTCGACTCCGTTGCGCCGGAGAGTCGGGTGCGTCGTACCGTCGCTGGAGCACCTGCTGATCGGATGCAAAGCGTGCGATGACATCCGCCATCTCGCTCGTACGTGCCGACACGAGCGCGCGCAATGCGGGCACACTCGCCGCCGGATCGGCCGGGAAGTTTTGCCGCGTGGTGGTCTGCACGCCGCCCGGCTGCGCGGACAGCACCCAAGGGATGGCGAACAACGACGTAGCTGCCAACACGGCGCGCGACGAACGAATCACAGCGAACTCCTGCGGGTCTGGGATGCGATCACGCCACGGCGGCGCGACGCTGGCTGTCGGGCGTCGGCGATGCCGTCACCCCTGTTGCGGCGTCCGGTGGTACCACACGCACCCTTGGTAACCGGATGGTGAACGTCGCACCGCGTTCCGCAGACGAGACCGCGCTAATTGCGCCTCCCGCTTGTCGGATGATACCGTCCACGGTGGCGAGGCCAAGCCCCGTGCCTTTGCCGGTCGGCTTCGTGGAAAAGAACGGTTCGAACAGGTGTGGCAGCGCGTCTGGCGCGATGCCGTGACCCTCGTCCTGGACAACGAGCGTGATAACGTCGCCGGGGGCCATACCCAGCTCGTCGGCGAGCTCGTCATCGACGGTGCAATGTTCGACCTGGAGACGGAGCGCGCCGCCATCTGGCATGGCATCACGCGCATTCACTGACAGGTTCACCACCACTTGATCGAGTTGCGAGGGATCGATCCACACCGACGCGTCGGGAGTCTTGACGTCAACATTGAGCGTGATGTCGGCGCCGAGCAGTCGTTCCAGCATGCTCGCCATTTGGCGCACGTGCTCACCGAGGTCAAGCTGCTGAGGTTCAATGGTCTGTCGGCGCGCGTATGCCAGAAGTTGCCGCGTCAGGCCGACGGCGCGCTCGGCCGCCGCGCTCGCCTCGTCGACGTCGGCGCGCTTGCGGTCGCTGGGCGGAATGCTCTCCTTCAGCAACGTGAGATTGCCGAGGATCACCATCATGATGTTGTTGAAGTCGTGTGCGATCCCACCGGCAAGACGACCCACGGTGGCGAGTCGCTGACTCCGTTCTTCGGCCGCGATTTCACTGCGGAGGTTGGTGAGATTGACCGCGCTCGCCGATGCCCCGATGATCGCGTCACCCGCGTCACGCAAGGGCAGCAGCGTCACAGCGTACTCCTGATCCGGCTCCAGTCGCATCGTCTCGGTGAACGTCTCACCGCCCAATGCGCGCTGCCAACTGTGTACACTGGTCGATTGCAATCGCGTCACCAGCTGCGAGGCGGTGGGCGACGCCGCCACGAGTGTGCCACCCGCGTCGACAACGGCCATGGCGTCACGCGCGCCGGCGAAGTGCGCCTCGAGCCGCGCCGATGACGTGCGAACCGCTTCGAGAATGCGCGCGCGTTCTTCCTCGACGGCGCGGCGCTGACCCACGGCCACGGCCAGCAGGATGTGCGAGCTCCCCACGACAAACGCGAAGCACTGTGCCCACGCGATCTGATAGAACGTTTCGTCGGACAGTCCGACGAATGGGCCACGTCCATTCAGCGTGGCCAGTACACACGCGACCGCCAACGCGATCGTGCCCCACAACGTGGTGCCAACCCCTAATCGAAAGGCCGACCAGACCAGCAGCGGACTGACCGCCACACCGAGTGGCGGCCGAAACGCCGACGAGCTCGTGTAGGAGAATGCGACCAACAGCGCCAGCCCGAGCGTCTCGAAGAAGAGCAGCCGTTCAAGCACTTGTTGTCTGGTCGTCGACGACGTGGTAGCGAGTTGTTGGCGACGCAGATGCATGAGCGCCGGAACCAACAGCAGCACCCAGGTGATTTCGGAGACCCACCACTGGAAGCCTTCCATCAGCACCGAACCACGACCGATCAATGCGTAGCCGATGCCTCCGAGCACGGCGGCCATCGGGATCGTGCCGAGCGACGCGATGATTCCGAATCGGGCCAGATCGCCCGGCTGCTCAAAATCGGGCGGACGCTGGAGGACGCGTTCTGTGAGTTCGGCTGTTCCCCACTCGCCCACGATGCGCGCGCCGATGAGCAACAGCTGCACCGGCAGCGACCCGCCGACAAAGAGTTCCAGCGCACACCAGTTCATGACGGCAAGGCCGGCGACCATGATGGGTCTGAGCGGACGCGGCGTCAGGAGCAGCGTGAAAACGCCGACGGCAGTCGCTGGCCACACGCCGAAGTTCGATCCAAACCGGAAGGACGCGGCGAGGGGGGTGGCGACGGCGAGGAAATACAGGATCCCGGCCACGATCGCCGACGGGCCGAACCGCACGAAGGCAAGCGCCCCGAGCGATTCACCACGGCGCGTCGGTGTCGACAGCGGCAGCGAGCTGGTCATCAGTGGAATGTTCTGGTCGGCGCAGCCGGATGGCAAGCATTCAACACGCGGGGATCTACTCGGACGCGATCGTTTCCAGCTCTTCCCAGCGGGCCATCATCGCGGGGATCGCCGACTCGAGATCGGCCACACGGCTACGGACGGCACCAAGGGCAGCCGGGTCACGAACCACGGCGGGGTCAGCGAGCGAGACATACCCCTGCTCCAGCTCCTGTTCACTCGCGCTGATGCGATCGGGGAGCGCGACTAACTCTTGGTTCTCCTTGTACGACAATTTGCGCTTCTTCGGCTTCGCGATGCCGGGCGCGTCCACGCGCTTGGGTGGGGCCGCGGTCACGACCACTGGTTCCGGCCGCTGACGGAGCCATTCGGTGTACCCCCCGACGTACTCGCGCACGATACCCTGTCCTTCGAACACCAGCGTGCTCGAGACCACGGCATCGAGAAAGGCGCGGTCGTGCGACACCAGCAGCAACGTGCCGGTGAACGCGGTGAGCAGCGCTTCGAGCACGTCGAGCGTTTCGATGTCGAGGTCGTTCGTGGGTTCGTCGAGCACCAATACGTTGAACGAGCGGGTGAACAGTCGGGCCAGCAGCAAGCGGTTGCGCTCACCACCGCTGAGCGCACGCACTGGCGTCCGCGCGCGATCCGGGGTGAACAGGAAATCCTGCAGATAGCCGTTCACATGCCGCGGTTGCCCACCTACCGTTACGAAGTCGGCGCCGTCGGCGATACTATCGAACACGCTACGCTCGGGATCGAGCTGCTCGCGTCGCTGATCGAAGTACGCGATTTCGAGATTCGTGCCGTGACGGATCGTGCCGCCCTGCGGCGTGAGGTCGCCCAGCAGCAACTTGATGAGCGTGGTCTTGCCGCAGCCGTTCGGCCCCACCAAACCCACGCGATCGCCGCGCATGATCGTCGTGGTCAGCTCGGACACAATCGGCCGTGTGCCATGGGTAAAGCTGATCGCGTTGGCTTCGATCACCATGCGTCCCGAGCGCTCGGCCTCCTGTGCCTGCGCGCGCGTCGTGCCCACGCGCTCGCGTCGTTGCGACCGCTCCACGCGCAACGCCTCGAGCCCCCGCACCCGCCCTTCATTGCGTGTGCGTCGCGCCTGAATGCCGGTGCGAATCCACACCTCTTCCTTCGCCAGTCGCTTGTCGAACTCTTCCCACGACTTCGCTTCCGACGCCAGCATGGCGTCTTTGCGCTCGAGATACGTGTCGTAGTCGGTGCCGAAGTCCACCAGTCGGCCGCGATCGAGTTCCACGATGCGCGTGGCCACCCGGCGCAGGAAGGCGCGATCGTGGGTGACGAAGATCAGCGTCAGGCCGCGCGACGTGAGGTACTCTTCCATCCACTCGATCGCTTCGATGTCGAGATGGTTCGTGGGCTCGTCGAGCAGAATCAGGTCGGGCTCGCACACGAGCGCGCGCGCGAGCAAGGCCTGTCGCGTGCGACCACC
>JBBQAK010000220.1:0-6682 GCA_038316215.1 Gemmatimonadales bacterium
TCGGTGGTCGCCCCGTCGAAGCGACCGGTGGAGGCACCCACCCCGCGGTCGTCGAGACGCAGTACAGCGAAGCCCGCGGCAGCCAACGTGTCGGCGATGTCGGCCAACGGGCGATACCCCGGCAGCTCGGTACGCGCGCCGTCGCGGTCCTGTGCCCCGGAACCACTGAGCAGCAGGACCGCCGGCACCAACGATGACGCCAACGTCGACGCACGTGCACGTGGCAGCGCGAAGTCGCCCGCCAGCGTCACGGCGCTATCGACCACGACGCGCACGTCGCGATGCTGCGCGGGGTGGACCGTCGCCGACGTGGAGGGCGAAGGGCGGCCCTCGCAGGCCAGCGCGGCCGCGCCGAACACCAGCACGGCGCCCCAACGGGACACGTCCATCACTCGTCGCCCCTCAACCGCGCGGTGGCTCCGTCGCCAGCGTGCGCAGCAGCGCGATCGAGCGCACGTCCCACGGATCGGGCGTATCGTCGTCGTCCGCGATGTCGGCGTGCTCCTGCGGCGTCTCGAGGATGAGCGGAACCCCCTGCGCGCGGCGGTCGTGCAACAACCAGCTGAAGGCATCGGCGCCGATCAGCCCTTGGCCGATCAGGGCGTGACGATCACGATTCGAGCCGAGTGCGCCTTCGCTGTCGTTGAGGTGGAAGAACGCGGGCGGTTCGCCAGTGGCCGCTTCGAACTCGTCAAGCACCCGCGTGAGATCGGCGCGCGACGTCGCGATCGGATAGCCCGACGCGAACAGATGACAGGTATCGAGTCCGTAGCCAGTACGCGCGCGATCCGCCGCCGGGATGCCGGCCAGCATGGCGCCCACTTCTTCCGGAGTGCGTCCCACGGTGGTGCCGGCACCCGCGGTATTCTCGATGAGCAACCGGGTGTGACTGGCCGGCACCGCGGCCAGCGCACGACGCATCGCCTCCGATACCCGCGCGATCGCGGCCTCGCGGTCACCATCCGTCGCCGCACCGGGGTGAAAGCAGACGCCGGCCACACCGAGCGTCGTCGAGCGCTCGAATTCCTTGGCGAGGGCGGCGGCGGCACGATTCCACTTCTCTTCGTCAGGCGTCGCGCAGTTGATCACGTACGCCGCATGCACAATGACATGCTCGGGACGGATGCCGGCCTCGGCCAGCGCGTCCTGATATCGGGCGAGGCGATCGGGCTTCACCCCGACTTTGTCGTTGTAGAACTTCGGGATCGCGCTGAAGATCTGCAGTGCCTGCATGCCAGCTTTGCCCGCGCGACGGGCGGCCATCGGGATGCCACCGGTGTCGATGCAGTGGGCGCCAAGGAGCAGCGACATGGTTCAGCGCTCCACGCGGGCGCGACGCAGTCGGAAGACCGGATCGGATCCAACGGCGGTCTCACTCCAACCGACCACCACGGCGCGGCCGCGCACGATGACGTGCGGGTCCTGCGCATTCGAAATGCCTCCGCTCGCGGTTAGCCGGTCTTCGAACAGATGGCCCGACGTGCGCGACACGGCGAGACCGATCTTCCGGCGACCGAGGCCACTGTTGGGATCTTCATACGCGACCGCCACCACGTCGCCGTCCACCGCGACGCGCGCGTCGCCGATGCGTTCACCGTAGATGATCGCGACGGGCGGCTCGAACTGCGACCGCGGGTCCATCTGATGCGCGTAGAACACGCCCGGTCCTTCCGGGCCAGTGAGGGCATAGGCCACATGGACGTACCCGTACTTTTTATCGACGGCGAGGCTGGGGGCGGGCCGGGCGCAGCCGTAGGCGCCGCGATCGGCGGCCTGCGCATCACCGGGGCCCTGATCGAGCGAGTCGACCATGATCGGCCCGCGCCAGGCGCCAACGGATGCCGCCACCGGGACGCCTGAGGCCCCACCAGCGGCCGAATCGACCGCCGAGGGCGCCACACTATCCCGCCAGGCAGCGGCGAGGCGCACACGTCCGCCAGCGCCGCGACTCCACCACACCGCGACGTGCCCGCGCGCGCCGGCCGACACGATCCGGATGGAGCGGGCGCACCGCAACGAATCGTCGGGGGCGTTGCCGTTGCCGAGCGAGGTCAGCGGTGCGGGCGCCGTCTGCACCGGCGGCAGCATGGCGTGATTCTCCACCGACTCCTTCGCCTCGGGCATCGCCGCGATCGTCGGCTCGAGCAGGTTGGTGCCCCCGACCTGACGCCACAGATCCTGCGTGAGCAGGAAATCGGCGTAGCGTGACGAGGCGTCGAGCGTAGAGTCGGTCGCGACGTACGGCGGATAGGTGAGTGGCGACGGGAGATTGGTCGCCACGGCCTCGGCATCGGCCCAGCTGATCGCCGGCTTCTCGCAGGCCGTCACGAGCAGCGCGAGCGCGAGGGGGGCCACCAGCTGGCGGCGGCGGTTCCGGGTCGAACAGAACGGAATCCGGAACGGGACGGATACTCGGACAGGAGGCATGGCCATGCGGGAAGGGTACTGCAAGAACCGCACGACGCTAGCTTTCAGCTTCCTTATCCTGCCCTCTCGGAGAACGTCTGATGTCTTTTGCCGCCTTCGATGGCACGCGTCGCGTGCCCGTCGCCGCGAACGAGCCCGTGCGCAGCTACGCGCCGTCGTCCGCTGAAACGAAGAACCTGAAGCTCCGTCTCGACCGCATGGCGGCCGAGCAAGTGGAGATTCCCATTGTGATCGGCGGTCGCCGGATTCATACGGGCAATCTCGGCACGGTCACCATGCCGTGCGATCACCAGCATGTGCTGGCCACGTACCACAAGGCCACGCCGGAGCTGGTGCACGAGGCGATTGCCGCGAGCGCCACGGCGTACGCCGAGTGGTCGAGCTGGCGCTGGGAAGATCGCGCCGCGGTCTTTCTGCGCGCCGCCGAGTTGCTGACCACCACGTGGCGCGACACGATCAACGCGTCAACGATGCTGGGGCAGGCCAAAACGGTGCATCAGGCCGAGATCGATGCCGCCTGTGAGATGATCGACTTCTGGCGCTTCAACGTGCAGTTCGCGCAGGAGCTGTACGCCGAGCAGCCGTTGTCCGACCACACCATGTGGAACCAGCTGGATTACCGTCCACTGGAAGGGTTTGTGTACGCGGTCACGCCGTTCAACTTCACGGCGATCGGCGGCAACCTGCCGAGCGCGCCGGCGATGATGGGCAACGTGGTGCTCTGGAAGCCGTCGGCCACCGCGCTGTTGTCGTCGTGGTACACGATGCAGCTGCTGGAAGAGGCGGGGCTTCCGCCGGGCGTGATCAACTTCATCCCGGGCGACGCAGCGATGATTTCCGACATCGCGCTGGCGCACCGTGACCTGGCCGGCGTGCACTTCACCGGCTCCACCGGCGTGTTCAACAGCATGTGGAAGACGATCGGCTCGAATATGGGCACGTACAAGTCGTATCCGCGTATCGTGGGCGAGACGGGCGGCAAGGACTTCATCGTGGTGCATCCGAGCGCCGACCCGCAGGCGGTGGCGGTGGGCATCGTGCGCGGCGCCTTCGAATACCAGGGACAGAAGTGTTCGGCGGCGAGCCGCGCCTACGTGCCGAAGTCGATGTGGCCCGACGTAAAGGCCCGCTGCATCACGATGATGGCCGAGATGAAGCAGGGCGATGTGCGCGACTTCTCCAACTTCGTGGCCGCGGTGATCGACCAGAAGGCGTTCAATCGCCTCAAGGGCTATCTCGATGACGCGAAGACGTCGGCCACGATTGTGGCCGGTGGCGGCTACGACGATTCGAAGGGCTGGTTCATCGAGCCGACGATCGTGGAAACGGATGACCCGACGCATCGCATGCTGTGCGAAGAGCTGTTCGGCCCGGTGATCACGATCCATCCGTACGACGATGCCGCATGGCGCGAGACGCTCACGCTGGTGGACACGACGTCGCCGTACGCGCTTACGGGTGCGATCTTCTCGCGCGATCGCGGCGCGGTGCGCGAGGCGATGAGCGTCCTGCGTCAGAGCGCGGGCAATCTGTACATCAACGACAAGCCGACCGGGGCGGTGGTGGGTCAGCAGCCCTTCGGCGGTGCGCGCGGCTCGGGCACGAACGACAAGGCGGGATCGAAGCTGAACCTGATGCGCTGGGTGAGTGCGCGGAATATCAAGGAGACGTTTTCGAGTCCGTTGGATTGGAGATACGCATTCCTTGGGGAAAAGCAGTAAGGGGTACGGGGTAGGGGGTAGGGAGTAGAGACGTTCCGACCGCTACTCCGTACCCCGTACTCCATTCCCCGTACTCCGTACTCCCTACCCCGTACTGTTTTTATGCCTCGCATTCGCTTCATCACCGCCGACGTCTTCACCACGGAGCCGTTTACCGGCAACCAGCTCGCCGTGGTGTTCGGCGCCGAAGGTTTGCCCACCGAGACGCTGCAGGCGATTACGCGGGAGTTCAACTACGCGGAAACGACGTTTGTCTTCGCGCCGGAGGATCCGTCGCATACGCGTCGGGTGCGCATTTTCACACCGGAGCTCGAAGTGCCGTTCGCGGGGCATCCCACCATTGGTACGGCGCATGTGCTGGTGGCCAGTGGTGAAGTGCCGGCGGTGGGTAGTGAAATGACGTTGGTGCTGGGTGAGAACGTAGGCCCGGTGCCGGTGCGGATTACCCTCGCGAACGGGGTGCCCGTGCATGCGCAGCTCACCACAGCGCAATTGCCGGAGGAGCGCGTGGAAGTAACCGATCTCGACGCGTTAGCGAGTGTGCTGTCGTTGTCGGCGTCGGACTTGGTGGGCGGTGCGCACGCACCGACCGGCGTGAGTTGTGGCCTGCCCTTTCAGCTCATTGCGCTGAACAGTGTCGAGGCGGTCGAGCGCGCGCGGCTGCGCACCGACGCGTGGGAGGCGGTGCTCAAGGGCACGTGGGCGGCGTGGCCGATGGTGTTCGCGATGTCGCGCGACACGGGCGCCGCTCGTGACGCGCTCTTGCCGGCGCACGTGCGTGGGTGTGATATCCGGGCGCGCGTGTTTGTGCCTGGCTCCACAGTGCCGGAGGACCCGGCCACGGGGTCGGCCAACGCGTGCCTCGCGGGCTACCTCGCCAAGCGCACCCCGCGCGACGGACTGCTGTCGTGGGAAGTCGCACAGGGACTGGAGATGGGCCGCCCCAGCCGATTGCATATCGAAGCGCACAAGGGCGGCGGCGTGATCGACGCCGTGCGGGTGGGTGGCGCGACGGTGCTGGTGAGCGAAGGAACGATGGCGGTGCGGTAAACCGCGCGCGATTCCTTACGCTTTCACCGGCGGGAATTCGCCGCTGGTCTGTCCCAGTCGCAGGGCGTCGAGGCCGTGCGACCAGAGGACCACGCGATTGCGGCCGCTGCGTTTGGCTGCGTACAACGCCTCGTCGGCACGGGCCCTGAGCGCTTCGGCAATCGATTCGTCGGGGACCGCGTCGGAGACCACGCCTGCGCTCACCGTGACCGCGACCTTCGCCTTGGGCTCTCCGAACGTGCGACGGCGGAACGCTTCGAGGACGCGCAGCGCCAGCTGCTGTGCGCCAGCGGCCGAGGTGTTCGGCGCGAGGATCATGAACTCCTCGCCACCGGTGCGGGCGACGATGTCGTCGGTACGCGCGCTGGCCCGTAGCAGCTCGCCGGTCTCGGCGATGACCTGATCGCCCACCAGATGGCCGTAGCTGTCGTTCACCTGCTTGAAGAAGTCGAGATCGATCGCGATGAGCGCAACGTCGGTGTGCGTACGCGCGGCGCGTGCCAGTTCGCGGCGGTACTGCTGCTCGAATCCCCGACGGTTATAACAGCCCGACAGCGGATCCGTTTGTACGATGTTGGCCAACTGCGTCCGCATGCGGTTGTAGGCGCGCCCCACCGTCGTGATCGCGTCGGGGCTCTTGTCGGCCGCCACGTCGTACGAATTGGAGAAGTCACCCTCTTCCGCACGTTCGAAGATCGAGACCAGCGTGCCGAGCCGCGCATGCAGATTGCTCTGCACACGGATCACCAAGAGCGCGCCAAGACCGAAGAAGCCGAGCGTTGTGAGCGCATGGGGCCACGAGACATCGCTGCTGTAGCGCTGGGCGATATCGTTGATGAGCAGGAACGCCGCCACGATCGCGGCGAGCATCAGCAACGCGGGCGCGCGCCCGAAGTACACATGCGTGAGCTGCAGCGAGAACAGGGCCAGCAACAAGCCACGATGGTAGTCGCTGGGCTCGGCCAGCAAAAACACCAGCAGAAACACGACGACCAAGTCGGCCACGACCATGAGCGTCGAGAGCGTGCGACCGGCGGCGCGCCGACGCTGCACGAGCGCCCGGATGCTGAGCACCAGCGCCACGTAGGTGACCGCCACCAGACCAAGCACGCGATCGGCCGAGTCGGGTCCGACCGTGACGTAGGCCACCGACGACAGCGTGAGAATGCCGGCGCTGCGCAGGCCGACCGCAATGATGCCGGCGACAAGCGCGAGCACGAGCCGGTATCCTGTCTGCCAAAGCAGGATATCGGCGTTGGCGACGTCGGTGCGTGGGGGTTCGCGGTTCATCAAGGCTCTGTGGCAGGACAATAACGCGCCGGAGGCGACTTCACCAACCGCCAATACCCCAACCAATCGCCAGCGGGTCCTGATGTACAAACGGTATCGGCGCATTGACAGGCAGCGCGCAAAGCAGCGTTTGATCAGAGCACAAAGGAATGGCCATCAGACGGGCATTTCGTGTCCACCCTTCACGCAAAGCC
>JBBQAK010000406.1:0-3646 GCA_038316215.1 Gemmatimonadales bacterium
AGATCACTCGGCAAGAACTTCCGCACCGCACCCGGCGAGATTTCCCACGTTGGACCGGAGGAAAAGACCGGCAGAGCCTGCCGACATGCTGGGTAAACCGCGTGCGGATCAGACTTCCAGAGGGACGCGTAATCGCAACGAGCACAGTGCTTTACACTGCACAGAGGGGACCGCACGGCCCGTTGGCTGCGCGCTTACAGATGAGCGGCACGCAGGTTGCGTAAGTAAGGGTGGCCACACGTACGGTGCGACGTGGGCGGGAATTCCTCCGGACCGATGGTGGTTTCGGAATCCCGACAAGCATCAACCCCTCTGTTCATGTTCGATCGTCTCGCTCTTCGCACCCCGTTCTGGGGCATCATCACGATCCTCGCGCTCGCGGCCGCCGGTATTGCGGCCAGCGCGTCGCTCGATGCCGTACCCGGCTTCGTGGATGCGGCGCCGCTGCTGTCGGCCGCGACGCTCATCATCGCGATCGCCGGCTGGCGTTTGCTACACCGCGCAGTGCAGCATCGTATGCAGGAGGACGAATCGCTGCGCGATCGGGTCCGTCATCTGCAAGACGCGATGCAGTCGAATGTGGACGGTATGTTCCTGCTGCGCGCCGGGCGTACTGCGGCGGGCGATATCACCGACTTCGAGATCGCCGACGTGAACAGCAGCGGCGCCGCGACCCTTTACCGCACGCGTGATCAGCTGGTGGGTCGCCGCATTCGCGAAGAGCTCCCGGCGCCGATGGCGGAACGGCTCTTCGAGCGCTACGTCGATGCGCTCACGTTGCGCGCTCCAGTCGTGGAAGAGCTCCGCGTGGACCGTCGTGCCGTGGCCGCCAGTTGGCTTTTTCATCAGGCGGCGCCGACCGCCGACGGACTGGCCGTGACCGTGCGCGATGTGTCGTCACGCAAGCGTGATGAGCTCCGCCTGCGGAAGGCGTGCCTGACCGACGATCTCACGCGACTGTACAACCGTCGCGGCTTCATGACCCTTGCCGAGCAGCACCTGCGCATCGCGCGCCGGCAGGGCAAAGACGCCGTGGTCCTGTACGTCGACATGGATGATTTTAAGCAGCTCAACGACCGCTATGGCCACGCCGCCGGTGATCGTGCCCTGGTGGCCGTATCACGCCTGCTCCAGCACACCGTTCGCGACTGTGACGTGGTCGCGCGCATGGGCGGCGACGAGTTCACCATCCTCGCGCTTGACGCCGATGGCATTGGCGCCCGCGCCATCCAGAAGCGACTCGACGAACACCTCGCGGTGTTCAACGCGTCGGGTGAATTGCCGATGCCACTGTCGCTGACGGTTGGACACACACGCGTCCGTCCCGGTGACATGGCATCGGTGAGCGAACTACTCGCCCGCGCCGACCAGCTGCTCTATGCACGCAAGCATCGCCGGCACCTGACGAAGGTGGTTGAAGCGCGCCAGCAGGCTCGTGCGCCGCGTCGGGCGCCGCGACTCTTGCCGATGCCGGTCCCCGTCGAGGTCGCCGCTATGGCGCGGGCCGCTGCCATGGCGCTCCCGAATGTCCCACCGCAAATGGCCCACGCCTTTCCGGCCGTGACCGAAACCTTTCTTCCCACGCACGCCGCCTAAGCGCACCGGCTCGCGACGCACGGCTCACCTTGGCGCTTGACCCTCATGGGGGCAGGTGCCGAGGTTCTGTGTATGACATTCCGTGCAGTGAATCCCGCGACGGGCGTCGCCTTGCATGAGGTTCCGCCGCTCTCTTCACGTGAGCGCATCGCGCTGATCGAACGCGTGCATCGCGAGCAACAACAGTGGCGCCGTACCGATCACGCACAGCGTGCGCCGTTTGTGCAGGCGCTCGGAGTCGCGTTGCACGCCCATCGCGAGGCACTGGCCGAATGGCTCTCGCTCGAGATGGGAAAGCCGATCCTGGCCGCCCGCGCCGAAGTCGACAAATGCGTATCGCTCTGCGAGCAGGCACCGGCACTCGCGCAGACCGCACTCGCCGACCACGTGATCATCCACGATGCCATCAGCGATGTGCGCGTCCAGTACGCGCCGCTGGGCACCTTGCTGGCGATCATGCCGTGGAATTTTCCGTACTGGCAAGCGCTGCGATTTGCCGTGCCCGCGCTGCTTGCCGGCAACGGCGTCTTGATCAAGCCGGCCGGTTCTGTGCCGGGTGGCGCGCGACTCCTGGACGACTGTTTCGCCGAAGCGCGGGCTGCCGTTCGGGCCAATGATGCGTCCCTGCCTGACGCGCCGTGTCACATCGCGTTCTTCGAGGTGGAGGCCATTGACAGCGTGATCGCCGACGAGCGCATCGCGGGTGTCACACTCACCGGCAGCGATCGCGCCGGCCGACACGTTGCGTCGGTGGCAGGAACGCATCTCAAGAAAGTCGTGCTCGAATTAGGCGGCAGTGATCCATTCATCGTGCTCCCCGACGCCGACATCGCGCTGGCGGCGGCACAGGCCGTCGCCGCTCGCACCGTGAACTCGGGCCAGTCGTGCATCGCCGCGAAACGCTTCATCGTATGCGACGCCGTGTACGACGAGTTTCTGGCGCGCTTTGTGGACGGCATGCGCGCGTTGCGCGTGGGCGATCCGCGCGATGAGTCCACGCAGATCGGACCGATCGCCACCGAGAGCGTACGCGACGGCCTCGCCAAACAGGTGCAGGATTCGATCGCCGCCGGTGCGCGCGCCCTCGTGGGCGGCTCCACCGAAGGACTCACCGGCTTCTTCTACCCGCCGACCGTACTCGTAGACATCCCCGACGAGGCCCCCGCGTCCCGCGAAGAGCTGTTCGGACCGGTGGCCGCCGTGTTCCGCGTCGCCGACGTGACGGCCGCGATTGCGAAAGCCAACGACACGCCCTTTGGATTGGGTGCCAGCGTCTGGACGCGCGATCCGTCGGTCGCCACGCAGTGCATCGAGGCGCTCGACGTCGGCATGGTATTCGTGAACGAGATGGTGGTATCGGACCCGCGTTATCCGTTCGGCGGTGTGAAGCAATCCGGCATGGGCCGCGAACTGGGGCCACATGGATTCCGCGAGTTCACCAACCAGAAGTCGGTTCGACGGGCTCGTCTTCCTGAAGCCCTCCAATAAGACGCCGCCACCACGGACGCTGATCTTCCGCGCGTCGCGTCGCCCGGACCACCTGTCGCCACGCAATGCGCATTTCGAGTGCGTCGTCGAACCGATCTTCCACTCGCGTCGCGAGTCCGTTCAGCAGCCACGCGCCAAGCGCTTCGGGGAAGTCATCATCCTCGAGACGCGCCGGGAGTGTGTCAGACAGCTGCTGGGCCAGAATGGTCTCCGCCGGACCGTCGCCGAAGGGCGCGCGTCCGGTCAGCACGAAGTACACAATGCTCGCGAGGGCGTACAAGTCCGTAGCCGGACCCTGCGCCTCGCCGAGGAGTTGTTCTGGTGCTGCGAATGACGGCGTGCCCGATGTGCCGACGCGTTCGTCGCCGAGCGCGTACGCGATGCCGAAGTCGCCGATCCGCCACCGGCGGTACCGATCGATCAGAATATTTTCCGGCTTCAGGTCGCGGTGGATGATCCCGCTGGTGTGCGCCGCGTGCAGCGCTTCGAGCACCTCATCAACCTGCGGCGCGATTTCTTCGAACTGCCGCGGCCCGCTGCGCGACACGAGACTGGCCACCGA
>JBBQAK010000199.1:0-7263 GCA_038316215.1 Gemmatimonadales bacterium
CGACCGCGGGTGCGACCGGGGCCGGCTCCGGCGTAGGAGTCGACACCGGTGCGGGGGCCGCAGGCACCGGGGCATTCGGCGCTGGCTCGGCCTTTGCCGGCGCACTCGACGGCGCGACGGGCGCTGTCACAACCGGCGGTGCGGACACCGCCGGTGCGGCGATCGGCGGTGTCGAAACCGGTGCAGACACCGGCGCGGTCACACTCGCCGTCACACTCGCCGTGGTCGTAGGCGTCACGGTCGGCGGCCGCGCGGCGTCCACCGTCGCTCTGTAACTCGCTGCCGTCGGCGTCACGGTCGGTGATTTCACGACCGTTGCCGCCATTGCCGGCGTCGTTGTCGACGCGGCGGGCTTCAGCTCCGCGACTCCCGTCGGCACCGCCGTCACCGACGACGCCGTCATGGCCGGCACCGTGGCCGCTCCCGATTCCCCCGCCGCCGTACGCGCTCCGGCCGCTCCGGCTCCCGCCCGTGATGCGCTTCGCGGACCGCGCTCGGCGCTTTCCGCCGCCATACGATCCGCCGCCGGCTTCGTCTTGGCGAAACCGGCCGTGTAGATGATCAGCACGGCCGCGGAACCGAGGGCGACCAGGTTATTGCCGCGAGACTTGGACACGAGAGCAGACGGGCGCGTCGAAAGGCGAGAAAACGGATCTGAACGTGCGGGGGATCGTGCTTATATACGCCGGGTACGCCTGCTCTGCTGCGCAAAGGCTGGCGACGACACCAGAAACAGCCCCGTCAGTTCGGCATCGCTTCCAGCAGCCGCTTCACGAGCGCGAAAGCGAGACCGTGATTTGCATACGTTTGATGAATATCGGCAGCCGTGGAGTTCGTAAATACGATCACCGACCAGCCGCGGTCTGGCGCGACGATATTCGTCGCCAACCAGCCACCAATGCCGCCCTGTCGCTCGGCAAGTCGCACCGACGGGCCGCCCTTCACCGGTGTGAGGTTGTACACCCAGCTGCCAAGCCCGACGAATCCGAGCGACCGATCAGGAGTGAACATGGTGGCGAGCAGCGCGGGGGCGAGTACGCGGCCCTCGAGCAGTGCGCGATCCCAGCGATAGAGGTCGTCGACGGTGCCGAGCAGGCCACCTGCCGCACCATACGTGCGGAGTCGCTGATTCGGCACGACGACGCTGGTATCGTAGCCGACGGGTAGCGAGCCAGCCGTGATCGTAGCGGGCGCCATCGCCACGTTCACCAGCCCCGCCGGCTTCACCAGTCGCTCGGTAACGAGTTGTTCGTAGCCGACGCCCGTAATCGTCTCGAGGAGCACGCCGAGCACCATAAAATCGAAATTGTTGTACGCGAAGGTTCGGCCTGGCTCCGTTCGAAGTGGGACGTCGGCAAATCGCGCAAACAACGCGGACGGTGCTGTGACCGTGGTGTCCGCGATGCGCCAGAAATTTGGAATCTCCTCTGGGTCGGGCAGCCCGGACGTGTGCTGCAGCAGATGCCTTACCGTGATTGCCGCGCGCGCAGGGTCGCGAAACCACGGCAGCCAGGTGGCCACCGGCGCATCCAGCGCCAGCCGCCCCGCGCCGACCTCCTGCATGATGAGCGTAGCCGTCAGTTGTTTGGTGACCGAACAGAGCGGAATCCGATCGGTCATCGCAAAGGCGCGCTTCGTCGCACGATCCGCCAAGCCGATCGCCGTGCGCAGTACGACGCGATCACCCACGGCGACGAGCACCAGTCCATCGAACGTGCCAGCGGTATGTGCTGCACGCACCTCGGCCGCCAAGGCCAATTCGAGCGACGGCGTCTGTGCGCTGATTGGCGACGTGACGCCAACCACGGCGAAGAAGAGGGGTATTACTTGCTTCAGCATCGGCGACTTCCGTTGGAGAGAGTGCGAGTCCACTGGGAGAGAACGCGTCCGTGCGACGATCAGTTGCCAGCGTCGCCGCTACCACCGCCCCTGTTTCCCACTATCGTTCTCCGTCATGAAGATCACTCACGCGCTGTACCTGCTCTCCGCCGTGGCCGGGACGCTCCTCGCGCCCCAAGCCAACGCGCAAGATTCGCGCACCGTCGTGCTCCGTTTCCGGAAGGCGGGCGACACGGTGGCCATTCGTAATGCCCAGATCACCATCGATCACACGATCGACGCGGGAATCACCGATTCCGCCGGTATCGTGCGGATCCCCGATCTCGAGGACGGTGGCCACATCGTCGAGGCGGTCGCGAAAGGGTATCAGGCGTTCTTCGACAAGTTTACGAGCGGTCCGGGCGTGACGATGCCAATCGATCTCGAGATTCTTGCCGCCGCCGCGATGGTCAAACCCAAGGGGCAACCGACAGAACTGCAGGCGTCCGGCTTCGCGCAGCGACGCGCGCTCGGCCAAGGCAAGTTCTTTACGCTCGCCCAGCTGAAAGAAGCCGACGGACGTCCGCTCGCCAATTTTCTGAAAGTCGATGCGGGCGCGCGGATCGCAACGGGACCAAACGGCGAGTCCTACCTCGCGGCGAGCACACCGTCTGGTACGGCCGCGCCGTGTTACGCGGCCGTGGTGCGGGACGGACTTCGCATCTTCCCGTTTGAGAGTGCGACTCCGCCCGATCTCGACAAGATCTTCACGGACGATCTCACGAGCGTCGAGTTCTATTCGACCGCCGCCCCCGCCGAGCTACGCGAGGTGGCCAAGTGCGGCGTGCTGATTCTCTGGCGCCGGTAGCGCATGGGAAGACGGAGAGCCGATGATGCAACGACGAATGGCGCCCCTTTCAGGGCGCCATTCGTGTATTCGGAGGTGCGTGGTGTCGTTACTTCGACGCCGTCGCCAACCGCCGGATCTCGCTCGCCATCGTGCGCACGCGAGCGGCATCCTTCGCGCTCTTGGCGTCGGCATCAACCTGCAACGCGATCGCGTTCAGTGCGGCCGCACGCGCCAAGCCGGACTTCATCTCGGCCGCGTCGAGCGCGCCGGCAATCGCCGACGTGCGCTCGGCGGCGAGGCCGTTGCCACGCACCAACTGGTCGAGGTACGAGCGCACGACCACAAACGCGGGCGGCCACGTCATCTTCGGCTGGCTCTGCGGATTGTACTCCGTGAACGTCACCAGCTTCGCGGCCGCGATCTCGTTGGCCGACAGCTCCGCGCTCGGGGTGAGCTCGTAGATGTCCATGCCGCGATCAAGTTCAGACGAGAAGATCAGGCCGTTCCAGTAGTATGCGCCCCACGACCCACCGATCGTGTTGCCGCCACCGCGAACGCCGGCAGCCGCCGCGGCGGCTGCCGCGGGCACGTCCACCGGCTTCGGCGGATCGATCGGACCACGATCGTAGAAGGCAATTTCGAACGCCTTGTCCTGATCCGTGAAGTCCATGACGTTCACGCCGCCCTGATACCAACCCTGCACGTACAGGTCGCGCCCCGGCACGGGAATGATGCCGCCGTTGTGTGACACACAGTTTTCCTCGGCGGTCTGCGCCGACGGCAGCTTGAAGTACGCTTTCTGCGACTGCTTCTTCTTCGCGTCGAGCGCGATGATGGTGTTGCCGCCCAACTCGATCATGCTGGACGCTTGGCACATCGGGCCCGTGCCGCCGCCCCACTCGTCGGTCTGAATCAGCTTCTTGCCGTCGTTGCTGAACGCCGCCGTGTGTCGACCTTGGAAGTTATTGGTGTCGGTGAGCGCATCGAGGCGCACCGGCTTCTCAGGGTTCGAGATGTCCACCACGATGGAGTGCGTGGAGCAGGACGCGGCGAGCAGGTGGAGCGCCGGGTACGCCGTCACGTCGTGGCAATTGCGCGGACCGGTGGGCATGGCCGGATCGGCCGCGGGGCGCGCACGACCGGCTGCTGCGCGACGTGCATCGGCGGGCGCGCAGAACTGCTTGCACTCTCCCCCTTCTTCGAGACCGGTGAAGATGCGGGCACCAGGGATAACCTTCGCCTGCTCAGGGCGATTCAGCGCCACCTTGATGATATCGAGCTGAAAGAGCGAGTTCGTGGGGTCGGCCGGGTTCGTGCCGTTCTTGCACCCCGCGAGTTCCGTTTCCGGTCGAGCCGCCTGCTGCCCCGAGACATACAAGTAGATGATGTTCGGATCGGTCGGGCTGGGCACGATGGTATGCGTGTGCGAGCCTTTGCAGGTCTGCACATTCTTGACAAGCTTGGGCGCCTTCGGATTGCTCACGTCGAAGATGCGCACACCAGCCATGTGATCCTTCGGATCCTGCACGCCGCCGCTGCCGCAATCATTGCGGTTGCCCGCACCCTCGGCGGAGATGAACAGCAGGTTGCCGACGATGGACGGATCACCTTGCGACGTGATGCACTGGACAACCGACGAAATGACCGGCTTGGCCGGATCGGTGATGTCCCAAATCGTGAAGCCGGCGAAGTTAGCCTGGTACACGAAATGGGTGCCGAACGCCAAGTCAGAGTTGACGAACGTCAGGCCACGGACCGTGTCGAACTGCGCCGGCTTCGGCGAGAACGAGAGGAGCTTCATGTTGCTCGCCGCAACGCCTGCGTCAAATCGGCCAGGCTTGAGATTGTTCCGGGGATCTGTTTTGGTCGGGAACGTCTGCGCCGACGCGAGGGTCGGCACGACGGCAGTCGCCAAAAGCAGGATCAAGCCACGCATCACGCGCATCAGGACATACTCCAGTGGTAGGGAAGGCACGGGGAAGGCACGGGTGAACGCCTCGGAGGCGCTGTACTTCTGACTTACTTCGGGGGGAGCTGAGTGAGCAGGCGGCGCATGATACCAATTTCCGCGGTCTGCGCCGTCACGACGTCATTGGCGAAGACGTTGGCATCCACTTCCTGGCCGGAACCCGGCGACTTGAAAAGATCGTCGACCATCTTGATCGCGCCGGCGTGGTGCTTGATCATGCCGTTGAGGAAAACCCGATCGAAGGCGACACCTTTTGAGGTGCTGAGCTCCTTGATTTCCGCATCCGACAGCATGCCGTCCATTCGCATGTCGTGCCAGGAAGCGGTGTCGGGCGCGAACTGGCCATACCGGCGAAGCCAATCCTGCATGATGTGAATCTCGGGTACCTGCGACTGATCGATCTTCCGCGAGAGCTTGAGCACCTGCGGATTGGCGCCGTTCGATTCAGCCAGCTTCGACATCACGATGGCTTGGGCGTGATGGGCGATCATCCCCTGCATGAATTCGACGTCGGCCTTTGTGTACAGCGCGCCCTTGGGGATCACGATGTCTGGCCCCATGCGGTGCATGCTGTGATCCATGCCAGCCATGCCGCTCTGGGCGGACGCGAGCGACGAGGCGCCGGCCAGCAGGGTACAGACTGCAAATGCGACGAGAGGGCGCTGGGCCATCATGGCGTGTGTGCTCCGTCAGTGTGCCGACCCTGAGAGGGAGCCGGCGAAAGAAGTATGCGTGGAGTACGTAGTCTCAAAGACATTACGCTTTGGGGGCGCGTGACGTTAGCCGTCGGGCGCTGGCGAACCGGTCTCTCCACGCTGAGATTCTTCGGTGTCGTTCCCACCTCCTGCCAGGACCAACCGATGTCTCGCCGAATTTCTCTGATCGCCGTGGCCCTGCCCACCGTCGCGATCCTCGCCGGCTGCACCCTCCAGCGTTCGTCGTCCAACACCTCGGGCGCGCTGGCCTCGTCGGCAATGGCCGATGACCACATGGCACACATGAGCGCGTCCGACCTCTCGATGCCCGCCAGGCGCTCGTCCGGCGCGCAGCAAGGCATCGCCGGTCTCCCCGCGAGCAACAACACAGCCCCGGCACGACTGAAGGCGAGCCCGCGTCACGCGGAGTGGGTGAAGATCGCGTGGGAAGCGGGCTCGACCGACTCGATTATGGCGTGGGTCGTCTACCCGACCAGCCCGAACAGCCGCGCCAAGGCGCCGGTGGTCGTGGTGGTACACGAGATCTTCGGGCTCTCCACCTGGGTGCGCGGCGTGGCCGATCAGGTGGCCGCCGACGGCTTCATCGCCATCGCGCCCGACTTCCTGTCGAAGGTGCGCGGCGGTCCGAGCAGCGTCGAACTCGCGTCTGATTCCGCGCGCAAGCTGATAGCTGGCGTGAACGCGGCCGAGCGCAATCGCGCGATCATCGCCGCCGCGAATTACGCCATGATGCTGCCCAGCGCGCAGCAGAAGTATGCCGTGATCGGCTATTGCTGGGGCGGACAGACGGTGTTCATGCACGCCGTGAACGGCGGCCTCAAGGGCTTCGCGGGCGGCGTGGCGTTCTACGGCTTGCCGTACACCACCGGTGGGACACCGGCGACGGCCACGACGGCCGCGGTCCCGTCCAGCATCAACGCCGACTCTCTCGCCAAGATCAAGCAGCCGGTCATGCTGTTGAACGGCTCGAAGGACGCGCGCATTGCGGCCGCTATGCCGGCCCTCGATTCGATTATGAAGGCCATGAAGAAGAACTACTCGGGCACCAACTACGAGGGCGCCACCCACGGCTTCCTGCGCGCACAGGATGACCCCAAGGCCACGCGCGACGAAGCCGAAGAAGCGGCCAATCTCGCCGCCACGAAGGACGGCTGGCCGAAGACGATCGCCTTCCTCAAAAAGAACCTCGGCGTGAAGTAAGCGCGGCGGTTTGCCAGGCGTCCGCTGTCGACGTGACGTCGTTGCTCGTCAGAGCTTTTGCGTCGACAGCAGGAGGCTGGTTTCCGAATTGGCCACGCCTTTAATGCCCCGAATGCGACGCAGCACTTCGTCGAATTTCTCGAGACTGTCGGTGCCGATTTCGGCCACGATATCCCACCGGCCGTTGGTCGTGTACAACGCCTGCACCTCCGGATAGCCTCGCAGCGTGCGCAGGATCGCATCCGAGCGATCCCCTTCCACCCGGTCGCCTTCCACCGCGATCGACATGATCGCCCGCACGCGGTGCGCCGCCGCCTCCGGCGTGGTGCGCACGGTGAATCCGAGCAGCACGTTGTCGGCGATCAGCCGGTCGATCCGGTTCTGCACGGTGCCGCGCGACACGCCAAGTTGCTTGGCCAGCTGCGCCACCGACATGCGGGCGTTCTCCCGCAACAGCCCGATCAGCCGAAGGTCCTGAGAATCGAGTGAATTAAGCATATTGCTAATTATATCCTGCATTTAGTTATTTCATGAAACTATTATGGTAGTTTATTGATCTTGTTGCTATCATCGGCGAGCGACAGCTTCATTGCATGAACGCGACCGTTGCCTCCCCCGCCCGCGCCGCCGTCAAACCCTGGACCGGTACCGTCCAGCTGATCGGCGTCCCCATGGACCTCGGCGCCAGTCGCCGCGGCGTGGACATGGGC
>JBBQAK010000260.1:0-5657 GCA_038316215.1 Gemmatimonadales bacterium
TCATGATCAATTTGTTCGCGCCCATGTTCACCTCGGTCTTCGTGGGGAACTTCACGCCACCGAAGTCCTTGTATTCGGAGAGCGTCGACGAGACCTGCATCGTCCCCATCTGCGACTCCTGCACCGTCTCGGCGCCCACGATCAGCCCCGTCGCGACGGAGAAGTATTGCGTCGTCTCGCGCCCCGAATCCTTGCGGACGAGCACGAGCTTGTAGCTCTTCTCGCCGTTGAAGTCGACCACGCCGAGATTCTCCATCTTGGTGTAGCGATCCGCCGGGTACAGCATATTGCCGTAGAAATCGGCGCCTTCGAGCGTCTGCGCCAGTTCCTTGTCACTCAGGAGACGCGGACCCTGCATGGGGTTCGCATCCCACGCGATCTCGCCGTTCGTGCCCTGCAGCATCTCGCCGACACCGGGGATGGTGCTTTTGGTGGCCATCTTGTTGGGCGCCGCCTGATACGCCTCCACCTCAGCCGTGAGTCCCATCGCCGGCACCTGCATCGTGGACGTTTGCTTGAGCGACGTGATCTTCATGATCGCGTCCTTACCCCCAATCGCGGCCACATACTTCGCGAGCACGGCGGCAGCCGACGGCGCTGCCTGCGCCGAGAGCGGGGCCGACGACAAGAGCACGGCCGCCGCAGCGACCGCAAAAGAGCGCAATGCCTTCATGTGTAGCAGCTCCAAAAGACGGGAGGTGAATGACGAACCGGTTGAGTCCAACGCGAACGCGCTACTTCCTATGCCCTACTTCCTACTCCCTACTTCCTACTCCTTTTCGCTCCGCATCGCCGCCCACGAGATGGCGGCATCCAACGCCGGATCCCGCCCTGCCAATAACGCGGCACGCGTCAGCGGGACCACCCGGTCCGGCATCACACCCGCCCCTTCCAGCGGCTTACCCAACGGGTTCAGGAAATCGGCGATGGCATGATACAGGATATCGCCATTGGGCAGCCGCTCGGGCACCGACGGCAGTGCCTGCCCCGACGTTTGTACCCCGAACACCTGCGCACGGCCGAGGGCCTGCATGCCGCCGGCAAAGATCTCCGTCGTACTGATCGAGAGCTCGTCCACCACGATCGCCAGCGGACCCGCATACGGCGACACGCCGCGCGACCGCGTGTCCACCCGCCGTGGATTGGCCACGAACTTGAGCGTGGCGCCGCGCTGCACCATCGTGCCGATCGTACGCGTGCTGTCCAGAAAATGGCCCGCAATCCCCATCGACATGCCGCCCACGCCACCGAAGTTGCCGCGGATGTCGAGAATGATGGCGTCGGCGTCGCGCAGGGAATCGATGGCGGCGTCGAACTGCGGTGACAAGACCGGCATCCAGATGTTGAAGCGGATGATGCCGACCGTCTTGCCGGCCGACTGCACCCGCTCGAACGCGAGCTGCGCGTTCATGCCTGGCAGGTTGCCGAACTTGGCGACCACACCAGGCTCCGACGCGCGCACCAGGCGCACCATCCGGTCGGCACCGCGGGCATCGGCGAAGACCACGATGGCGGTGTCTCCGACCGCGCCGGCGAGCGCCTGCGTCGCCAGCGAGTAGGCCATGAGTGCCTCCCGCCGCGCGTCGGGCTCCTTCGGCATACGGGCCAGTCGAGCCGACATCGGGCACCCGTTCACCGACTGTACACGCCACCCGGTCTGCACACCGGCCCGCGCTGCCGGTCCGTCACGGTCGATCTGCGCGATCACAATCGTGCCGTCCAGATAGCGGACCTCGGCGCCGATCGCGCCGCTCCGGTCGGGCGCTGGGGCGCCACCGGTGGTGCTACTCCCCGACGCGTCCGCGATCTCGCGCGGGATGATCGAAAAGTGCGACTGATTGAGGCGGGACACCATGTCGGACAGCACGGCCCGCAACTGGCCGGTCGTGGTGGCCACTGCCGCCTTCGGGCGCAGCTCGGCCCGCACGGCCGTCCAGTTCACGCCGTTGTACGTCGTGTCCCAGTGGGTGCGGCCGATGATGCTCCAAGCGCTGTCGAACGTGACGAGCGGGTCCGTTACCGGCGTCGCGGCCAGTGACGTGGACACTGTCCCCGTGGCCGGGCCGCAGGCGGCCGGCATGGGAGGCAGGGCGGCCGAGGGACCGGACGGACCAACGGTCTGGGTCGGTGCCTGTTCCGGCGTGGCGGCCGCGACCGTGCCGCGGCAGGCGGTCAGCCACAGTGTCGACACGAGCACGGCCGCGAACGCGAGGACAGGCGCCGGGCGCCGGTTGCGCACGATCAGACGTCGGGAAGCGGGAAAGCGCACGGAATCGGGAGGAAAGTGATCGAGCATTCTGGACGAATACGACCAGGCGCAGAGAGTGTTTCACATCAGCTAGCGTGTTCCAGTAACAGGAACGGGTCAACAGCAACGATTTTTAGACTCCGATCCAACATCCGGAACCGCTCGGCCTCGCCGGGGAGCGGTGTAGCACATTACCATAAAAGGTTGTGCGGTCACTCTCATAGTTCGCGCCTCATCCAAATCCATGTCTACTCGTCTCCACGCTCTGCACGCGGCCGGGCAGTCGCTCTGGCTTGACTATATCGATCGGGCCATGCTCTCCAACGGCGATCTGTCGCGACGTATCCGCGAGGATGCCCTGACCGGCCAGACGTCCAATCCGACGATTTTCGAGAAGGCCCTGGCTGAAGGAGCGGCGTACGATGCACAGCTCGCGACGCTCGACGGGTCCCGCTCCGATCGCGAGGCCTTCGAGCTCGTCGCGACGACCGACGTGCGCGATGCCTGTGACGCCTTCCGTGCCGTGTATGAGAACACCGATGCCGTCGATGGGTACGTGTCGCTCGAAGTCTCGCCCGATCTGGCGCGCGACACGGCCGGCACGGTGGCCGAGGCCCGCCGCCTCTGGCAGGTCGTCGATCGGCCGAACCTCATGATCAAGGTACCGGGTACACCCGAAGGCGCCGACGCCATCCGTCAGCTCATCGCCGACGGCATCAACGTCAATGTCACGCTCCTCTTTTCGCTCAACGCGCACGCCCGTGTCATCGAAGCGTTCATTGCCGGTCTGGAAGACCGCGCCGCCGCCGGGAAGGCGGTCGCGCGCATCGCTTCCGTGGCCAGCTTCTTCATCAGCCGTGTCGACTCCGCGATCGACAAGCAGCTCGCGGCGATGGCCGCTGCCGATCCGGCAGCGGCCGACACCCTGCACGCGCTGCAGGGTCGCGCCGCGATCGCCAACGCGAAGCTCGCGTATCGTCTTTTCACCGCCAGCTTCTCGAGTGCCCGTTGGGCGGCGCTCGCCGCGCATGGCGCGCAGGTACAGCGTCCGCTTTGGGCCAGCACCAGCACCAAGAACGCAGCCTATCGCGACGTGATCTACGTCGAAGAATTGATCGGCGCGAATACCGTGAACACGCTGCCGCCGGCTACGCTCGAAGCCTTCCGCGATCATGGGGAAGTTCGGGCCTCGGTCACCGAGAATGTCGCGGACGCTGAGCGCGTCCTCTCGGCGCTCGAATCGCAAGGCGTGTCGCTGGAGGTGGTGACCGATACGCTGCTGACCGAGGGGCTGGCATCGTTCGAGCACTCGTTCGTGACGCTGTTGTCTGGCCTCCATCGCAAACGCGCCGCGCTTGCGACATCCGCCTCTTCCACCGGAGCTCCCGTTGTTGCCAGCCTCTGATGACGTCCTGACAATCTCGCGTACGGGACCTGAGCGCGCGGCCGCGACAATGCACGGCGAGTCGGCCCCGTCGACGTTCCGTCGCGTGCACGTGCCGCGCACGAAGATCGTCGGCACGCTCGGTCCGGCCAGCAACTCGGCCGAAGGGGTGCGCGCGCTGATCGAGGCCGGTCTCGATGTCGCGCGGATCAACTTCTCGCACGGCACGCACGAGCAGCACGCCCGTACGATCGCCACGGTGCGTGAAGTGGCCGACCAACTCGGTCGACCGGTGGCCATCCTTGGAGATTTGCAGGGCCCGCGTATCCGCATCGGCGTGCTCCCAGAAAAGCGCGAACTCGAACCGGGCACGTCGGTCGTGCTGGTGCCCGAGGAAATCGCAGCGGGCGACGAAATTCCGATCACGTACGCCGATTTGTGTCACGACGTGTCGCCCGGCAATCGCGTACTGATCAACGACGGGCTCTTCGAGCTGGTCGTCACCAAGGTCGAGGCGCCGCGCGTGACGGCAACCGTCGTGCACGGTGGGCTCCTCTCCAGCAATAAGGGGATGAACCTCCCCGGTATCGCCGTGTCGGCCCCGTCGCTCACCGAAAAAGATCGCGCCGACCTCGCCTTCGCCGTGGAACACGATCTCGACGCCGTGGCGCTGAGCTTCGTACGCAAGGCGCAAGATATTGAAGAGCTGCGCGTGCTGATCCCGAAGTCGATGTTGATCTGCGCGAAAATTGAAAAGGACATCGCGCTCCAGAACATCGAAGAGATCATGAAGGCCACCGACGCGGTGATGGTGGCGCGTGGTGATCTCGGCGTGGAACTCCCGTACGAGCAGGTACCGAACGCACAGAAGGACATCATCGCACTCGCTAATCGCATGGGCCGCCCGGTCATTACGGCCACGCAGATGCTCGAGTCCATGATCGATAACCCACGCCCCACGCGTGCCGAGGCCAGCGACGTCGCCAACGCTATCCTCGATGGTACCGATGCGGTGATGCTCTCCGCCGAGACGGCAGCCGGTCACTATCCGCGTCTCGCGGTCGAAGCGATGCGTCGTATCATCACGGAAATCGAGACGCACCCGCGTCCCGTGATCGCCAGCCGGTCCGACCGTCGCACGACCAGTGGCGTGAACACCGAGGAGGCCATTGCGGCCGCGACAGTCGCCGCCGTACGCATGCTCGAGTCTCCACTGGTCGTGGTCTTCACGAAGAGCGGCTTCACGGCGCGCATCGTGTCGTCACACCGGCCGAGTGTGCCTATTCTTGCACTCACCGATGAGCCGCGGGTGTGCCGCCAGCTGTCGCTCGTCTGGGGCGTCGTGCCTCGCTTGGTGCCTACCGCGCGTGGATACGATCACATGGTGGCCATGGCACTGCGCGAGGCGCTCGACATGAGCCTCGTCACCAAGGGTGACCGTGTATTGGTCACCGCCGGCGTGCCGTTCGACGTACCCGGTACTACCAACCTGCTTAAGGTCGAAACAGTGTGACCCGCCTCTCCCGCGTCTCGCACGGGTGCGGTCGCTGATCACATCCGTGACCACATCCGTGCGCCTCACGTTTCTAGGAACCGGCACGAGCTTCGGCGTGCCGCAGATCGGCTGCGGCTGTGCGGTGTGCCGCTCCACCGATCCGCGTGATAAGCGCACGCGGTGCGGCGCCGTCATCGAAACGGGCAGCGGCACCCGCCTGCTGATCGATACACCGCCCGAGCTGCGACTTCAGCTCGTGGCGGCCGGCATCGATGACATCGATGCCGTGCTGTACACCCACGAACACGCGGATCACATCCACGGCATCGACGATTTGCGCGCGTTCACCATCCGTCGCGCCACGTCGCTCCCGCTGTACGGCGAAGCGGCCACGTTGAACACGTTGCGCTCGCGCTTCCCCTATATCATGGACGAGCAGTTTCGTCCGTTGCCAGGCACGACGCGTCCGGAGGGCACGCTGATGCCGATTCAGCCCGGCGTTCCTTTCAGTGTGAACGGCACCAACGTGC
>JBBQAK010000142.1:0-9057 GCA_038316215.1 Gemmatimonadales bacterium
GTGGTCACGATACTCCAGAACGACTGACGCGCGAACATCGGTGACGTGCTCTGCACCACCAGAAATCCACCGGGTGCAATGTGCTGCTTCACCAGCCGGTAGAAGGCGCTGGTGTACAGCTTTCCTACGTGGTAGTTCGACGGATCGGGGAAGTCGATGACCACGAAGTCAAACTGCACGGCGGAGCTGTCCAGCCACGTGAAGGCGTCGGCGTTCACCACCTTCACGCGCGAGTCGGTGAGCGAGTTGGCGTTGAGGCCCGTGAGTCGCGGATGCTGCTGAAAGAGCGCGGTCATCCCTTCGTCGAGATCGACCAGCGTGATCTGCTGCACGTCGGGATACTTGAGGATCTCGCGCACGGCGAGCCCGTCGCCACCACCCAGCACGAGCACCCGACTGCGCACAGTCGCGGCGGAGAGGCCGGGATGTACGAGCGCCTCGTGATAGCGGTACTCGTCGCGCGACGCGAACTGCAGGTGCCCGTTCAAATAGAGTCGCAGATCATCCTTCCAGCTGGTGAGTACGATACGCTGGTAGCGCGTGTCCTTGGCGAGGATAATGGGATCGGCATACATCCCCTCTTCGGCGAGCGTCGTGATGCGCTGCCCTTTCCAGAGACCGGCGCCAAGCACGAGCAACGCCAGCGCGCCACCGGCGCGCAGCCAGTTCTTGCGCGGAAGCTCGTGACGAAACAGCCAGGTGCTCCAGAGGCCGACCATCACATTGATCACACCGAATAACAGCGCCGAACGCACGAGACCGAGCCGCGGCACGAGCAGCAGCGGAAAGAGCAACGATGCAAAGAGGGCGCCGATGTAGTCGAACGTGAGGACGTTGGCGACGACATCCTTGAAGCTGAAACGATCCTGTAGAATGCGCATGAGCAGCGGAATCTCGAGCCCCACGAGAATACCGATCAGCAGGACAATGCCATACAGCGTAGGACGGAACGCTTCGGTGTAGGCGAACGCGAGAAAGAGCAGCAGCGACGACAAGCCGCCCACCACACCGACCAGCATTTCCACGACCACGAAGCGCGTGACCAGTCCGCGCACCACAAAGCGTGACAACCAGCTGCCGATGCCCATCGCGAACAGATACGTGCCGATGATCGTCGAGAACTGCGTAACGCTGTCACCGAGCAGGTACGACGCGAGCGCGCCGGCCACGAGCTCGTAGATGAGCCCACAGGCGGCGATGAGGCAAACGGAGATGAACAGCGCGGGGGGCACTTAGTGAATGGCGGCAGCGACGATGATGCCGAGGGCGATCGCGACCGAGCCCATGAGAATGGCGGCGGCCGTGTTGCGCTTCTCGCCGATCTCATCCCACAGTTTTCCGGGCGTGAGCACGTCGATGACGATGAAGGCGAGGACGAACATCACGACGCCGATGAGGGCGAAGGCGCCGGAGTTGAGCACGTTCTGAAGGAACTGATCCATGACAGGAGCCTCACTTACCGCGGAGCGTGCGCCCCGGGATGTAGTACGAGGAGCGATACGCGCCGGGATTGTCGCGCACCGACCGGGGATTGTTGCGGGACTCATTGGCACGGGTCAGGCTCCAGCCGCGATACTGGGCCGTTCCCAGTAACGCCAGCACGGCCACCGCCCAGATGGTATACACACGAGCGCCCATCAGCGCAGACCTCGACATGTCCTGCTACTCATCGTCATCACTGCTCCCGGTGGGGGCATGATCGCTCTCCGCCCAGCGTCGACTCTCGAAGCTGGCGGCGGGGAGTACAGAGAGCACGGCGGGCAGCAGCAACGCCAGCACGGCGAGGCCATAGAAGCCGTAATGCGGCGCATCGCGACGGATGCGCAGAGTGTACCTCGCCGACGGCTTGGCCGGTTCACCGCCCTCGGCTTGCACCCGGAGGAAGTAGCGACCAGCCGGCACCGAGGCGATGCGGACGGTCTCCCGCTTGTCGCCTTCGGTCCACGATCCGTCACTGTCGGATCCGCGATAGTAGCTGATCTGCCGCGTGACTTCGCGTGTTTCGCCGGTGGTCTCGTTGATCAGCGACAGCACGAGAAAGAGCCAGTCGTTGTCGAGATCGGATTCAAGATCGATGGCCACGTTGGATGTACGGCCATCAAGGTCGAAGGCGTCGGTGACGGAGGCCTGCTCCTCTTGCGCGCGTGAGAACGTGAAGGCCCGCTCGAACACGGTGCGATTGCTCGCCAGCGTGACATTGAGCCCGAGCATCAACACCAGCGCGATCAGCGCGAGCGCGAACCGCTCGAGCAGACGCTTGGGCGTTTCGGCGTGTGGATTCGGCTGATTGGCGAACACGCCGACAGGCTGCTTCAGCGCCTTGGTAAGCCCGAACGATTTCTGAATCACCTCGGGGGGCGTGTACGTGCCCAGCGACCAGGTGATCTCGTTGCCCGATGCTTCCGCGCTCAGGAGGTACGGCGGCGCGACGAAATCGCGACTCACCACATGGTCGCCGATGCGCAGCTCCCACGGGAACTCACCCAGTGCGGCGGTGGTGTACGCGGTGGCCGTTTGGAAGTGCTTGTACGTCGTGCCGTTCAGTTCGACGGTGGGACGTGCGCCGCGTGTCTCGCGTTCCGGGCGACGACGCAACTTCTCGATGACGTTCCAGTGTCCCTCGTATTCCGAGAGATAGAGGAAGCCACGGAACGGATTGAAGCACACGTACTCGGTCCATGAGTAGTCCGTGCCCTCCACCGTGATCGTGACCACCTGAAAGCCGATCACTTCCCACGGCGCGCCCTTCCAGGTGCCACGGCTGCCAAGTGGAATGCGCGGCGTAGCAGAAACGCGCTCGCCGTACTGCAGCACCTTCAGGTTCTCGTTGGTGGCGTCGAGCTGCGCGCCGCACGTGCCGCACACGACCGACACGGCCCATCCTTGCGCGTGTAACTCGATGGCCGCACCGCAGGACGGACAATTGAACCCGACGGCCTTGGGCACGCGGGCGGCCGGCGTCTCGAACGGCGCTACCATCCCTCAAACTCCCGCAGATTCCGGAAGCGGAGGTCATCGAAGTTCACGTACTCGCCGAGAAAGAGCATGGGCGGCGCCTCGGACCCGTCAATGGTGGCGAGTCCATGCTGCGCGTTGAGCAGGTCGATGAACAGACAGGCCGACTTCTCCCACGTGGTGAAGGGGAGCTCGCCCTCGGTGCCCAGATAGCCTGCCTCGGTGATGCTGGCCACGTCGTACGGCGTGTCGTTCCAGACATATGTCTCGCCTACGCGCACATTCATCACGGCCGGCACCTCGAACTCGGCCGGCGCGGCGATCGTCATGGCGTATTCGAGCTGCGCATCGGAGAGCCACGCACTGGAGCCGTCACCGAGCACGCAGTGCCACTCGTTCCAGCGTCCGCGCGCCCACCCGTACGCGATGCGCCCAACCACTACGAATCGCTGGTCGTGCCACTCGCCTTCGGTGCCGATCTGGATTGGCGAGCCGGTGGCGGGGAAGTCCGCTTGTGTACCCATCTTGGCAAGGTCGAGATCGCGACGCACCAGCACCGACCGGCAGTAGGCGCAGGTGGTCTGTACCGCCTGCGCCCACAAAAACCGCACCGGAGCGCCGCAGTTCGGGCAGGCCACGCTACGTGGTTGCGGGACGGTCACGTGACCGCCTCGGCGACGGCCAGCACCGCCACCGCCGGCATGGTCACATTCGGCATGGTCACATTCGGCATGGCCGCGTACTCACGGGCGAGTGTTCGGACGCGAACCGTTTTCGCACCCAGTAACGCCAAGAGTCGAACTTCCCAATCCCATGCAGCACGCGGTGTGCAGCAGAACAAGTTGAGGCAGGCCGACGCATGCTCGGGGAACGTGTGCACCGTGAGGTGCGACTCGGCGAGCATGAGCAGCCCCGTAATGCCGCCCGGCGCCGGAAACTGATGCCACACCGCATCACCCACTGGATGCAACGCCAGTTCGGACACGAGCGCGTCGAAGAGCTCGCGCACTGACGCCGGATCGGCGAGGCGCACAGGGTCACACCCGTACGCTTCGACGATCCATTCGCTGCCGGTGTGCTGCACCGACGGGATCACGCTGTGTGTAGAGATATCCGGTCGCCGCGTTAGCCCTGCGGCGCGCCGCAGGACGAGCAGAACTTGGCCGCCACCGGCAGCTTGGCACCGCAGTTCATGCAGAACTTGGTGTCGCCCGCAGGCGCGTCACCGGCGGCGCCCGCCGCGGCGCCAGCAGCAGCGCCAGCAGCAGCACCAGCCCCGGCACCGATGGTCGCGTTGGACGGTGCGGCCGGTGCGGCCGGTGCGGGATTGCCCGTGGCCCCCCGCATGGCGTCACTCACGATGCCACCAAGTCCAACGCCCGCACCGATTCCGGCGGCGAGTCCCGCCATGCCGCCCTGGTTCGCCGCCGCGATCGGAATCGACTGCGCCGCCTGGAACTGCGTGTACTGACGCATGTCGCCGATCATGTTCATCGAAATACGCTCGTCGAGACGCTTCTGTAGTTCGTCGGGAAGCGACAGGTTTTCGACCGTGAACGAATCGAGCGCCAGACCAAGCTCGGCAAACGCCGGCTGCACCGCCGTCGCGATCTGCTTGGCGAGCTCCGCCTGATTGGCCGCCATGTCGAGGAACGGCACCTGCGCATTGGCGAATGCCGACGTGAAGCCGCTGATGATCGCGTTGCGCAACGCCGGATCGATCTGCGCGACCGTGTACTCGGCATCGGTGGCGCCGACCTTCGCTTGGAACACGGCCGGATCGGACACGCGGAAGCCGTACATGCCGAACGCGCGCAAACGCACCGCGCCGAACTCCTTGTCGCGGATCGTGATCGGCTGCTGCGTCCCCCACCGCTGTCCCGTTTGGACGCGGGTGGAGAAGAAGTACACGTCGCTCTTGAACGGAGACTGAAAGGCCTTGTCCCAGTTCTGGAGATTCGTAAGCAGCGGCAGATTGGCCGTGATGAGCGTGTGCAGTCCCGGCGCGAACATGTCGGCGGCACGGCCTTCGTTTACGAAGAGCGCGAGCTGCGATTCCCGAACGGTCAGCTTGCCGCCGCTCTGGATCTCCATGTCCTGCATGGGGAAGCGATACATGAGGACGCCGGGACCGGATTCGGTCCACTGAATGACGTCGATGAACTGCTTGCGGAGAAAATCACCCAAAGACATGGAAGCCGCTCCGATTGCGTGAGGGAAGAACTGACCGTACGTCGCGCGTGGGAAGAAGTGTCATCACTTCACAACGTGGAACGTCGTCTGCCGACCGAACGCCCAGCGCACCTTGCCGTTCGCATCGATGATCACGTCTTCTTCCTGAGCCGAACGCACCTGCTGGTTGTTCCACTCCGGCACAGGCGTGGTCGCTTGCAGTTCGATCGAGTACCACATGCCCGGGATGACCTTGTGATCGCCGCGCCCCGGTACGCCGTCCTGATAGTCCCACAACCCGATCAGCGCGCCGGCGCCGTGGCCGTGCAATCCGATGGGATGCGAATACAACGTGCCATCGATCTTTTCGTCGCGCATACGCTTGAGCGACGCCGCCAGCACTTCGTTGCCCGTGCGTCCCGGCTTGAGCTCGCTGACGGTGATGTCCTGCAGGCGATTCGACGCCAGTAACGCCTTCTTGAGACCGGCGGGCACATCGGTTTCGCCGTCGCGTAGCACGTACGCCATGTGCTGCGTGTCGGTGTTAAGCCCGAGAGCGGTGATGCCGAAGTCGCAGTGGAGCACGTCGCCCTTGAGGATGGTGGGGTTCACACCCACCAGCTCCGAGCTGCCGAACTGCCGCTGCACTTCCACACTCGTCTGGAACCAGGTGGAGAGCCCCAGATCGTTCACCCGCTGGCGCATCCACCAGAGCACATCGTCGGCGGTCGTGACGCCCGGCGTGATGACCTTGCTGGAAAAGGCCTCCTGAATGATCTCCCACGCCACGCGATTGAGCTCGCGGTACATCGCTTCTTCTTCCGGCTGACGCGAGGCGATCATGTCCACCGCCAACGCCTCGGCGGGCACGATCTTGCCCGCCCACGCCGGTCCGAGTGCCTGCAGCATGCCGTCGCGCTCACCACTGGTGAGGCCGTCGGCAAAGGCAAAGGTGCGCGACGTGTTCACCGCGATTTTTTTCGGATTGCGCTCCTCGATGACCTGCTTGAGCACGTTCCACTGGTCATCACCCCACAGCTCGGCCGAGCGCTCGTTGCCACGGCTGCCTGCAGCCGGCGCGGGCACGGCCTTCATGCTGCGCACCGCCTTGAACACGTTGCCCTGCGATGTGCCGCCGAGGGCGATCCGTTCAATGCCGGCCGCACCGCGGTCGAAGAACACGTAAATCGTGCGGCGACGCGCGGCAAACGTGGTGGGCGACGTGATCGCCGTGAAGACCGGATCTTCGTTGTACTCGCGCATGGGGACCACCCACATATCGACGCCCTCGCGCCGCATGAGCGCCGGCAGCGTGCGCTCCATGCGCAACTCCAGCCACTGCTGCTGCTTGAACGCCTGTTCGCGCAGCGTCCCGAACGGGCGGAGCGTATCGGCCGCGGTCGATCCGGAGGTGCGGGTGCCAGGCGTGGCCGGGGTGACAACCGGCTGCGCGGCGAGCGTGGTCGCTGACACTGTCGCTGACGTTGCCGCCAGCAGCAAAACGGGGAGAATTCGCACGGGAAGGCCTACAGATGAAAGGGACGCGCTGCGTCGTTACGCACTGCGCGCGGGAGCCTCGCGCCGTTCCATGGCGCGGCGGACGAGTTGCACGCTGCCGCCCAATACGAGGGCGAAGACAGCGAGCACGATGGTGCGCTCGAGGAACGTCTGACCGGCCATCGACCACCAGTCGGGCCAGGTGGCGACGCGCGAGCCGACGCGCTCACGCGAGAAGGCGATGAGTAAGGAGCTGGTCCCCATCTCCGCGAAGACTTCGATCACCAGAAACAGCGCCACGCGAGGCGGCCACCGTTTCACGGGGAAGTTACCAAGGTGCCAGGTGAGCATGCCACAGAGGAACAGCACGCCACCCACCAGTCCACCGACGAACAGCATCCAGTTGGTGCTGGCCAGCAGCGCGGCGCGCCACAGGCGCAGCAGGACGCCGGTGATGCCCGCCGGCTCCACGGTGCGGATGGCAAACGCGCGCAGCGGGTGCAGGCGCTCTTCGCCCCAGTGGATGACGTCCTTCGGAAAGAACCGGCTCATGCTGGCAAGCTACGCCGCGTCGGGACGGACGCCAGCCTTTCTAGTGGTCCGTGACGTTTCCCAGCAGGAACAGCAGGCTTTCGGCGGCGTGCGCCTGCCAGTAGCTCCACGTGTGCGCGCCGGGCCATTCGGCGAATCGGTGCGCGACTCCGAGACGGGTGAGGGTGGCGTGCAGATCGCGATTTTGATCCGCGTACGCGTCGTCGACACCCACGTCGAACATCAGCTGCGGGAGGCGCGGTCCACCGGTTGCGGCCCGAGCTTGCAGCCGCTGCACCATGTGCGCGGGATCACGGGCATTCCAGCCGATGGTGTCTTTGCCCATCACCCACCGGAGATCCGACCACAGATTCCGCGCGGCCGCTTGTAATTCGGCGGTCGTGTTGGCGTAGCGTGGGGGCGGCGCAAACGGCTTGGGACCGAGGTAGCGCGGCGACACGACACCCGAGTGACTCGCGGCCGCGGCGAAGACATCGGGATACTGCAACGCCACGGTGAGCGCGCCGACGCCGCCCATGCTGAGTCCAGCGATGCCGCGGCGCTCGCGGCGGGCGATCGTGCGATACCGCGTGTCCATGTGCGACACGATGTCGCGCGCGATGTAGTCGTCGTAGCGCGTCCACGGCACACAGTAGGAAGCGGCGGGCTCGCGGCGTACGGTATCGGCGCGGCAGGCGTTCACGTCGCCCAGCTGATTCCAGGTGGCATACCACCCATTGTCGCCATCGGGCATGGCGATAATGGCTTCGGGGGCGCCGGTTCGCACCAACGAGTCCATCGTGCGATCCAACCGGCCAGCGTCCACCCAATTGCGTTCGTTCCCACCGCGCCCGTGCAAATAGACCAGCAGCGGATACCGGGTACTGCGAGCGGCGTTGTAGGAGGGCGGCAGGTACACCACCAACGCTTTATAGGCACCGAGCGACTGCGACCAGACGGTATCGGTGCGCACGGTCCCGGTTCGGGTCGTTGTGGCAGTTCCCGTGACGGTCCCCGTTTGCGCCGCCGACACAGACGCGCTGCCGGCGGCGAGCCACAGCGCGGCCGCGAGGCGCAGCGAGGGCCGCGCGGCGCGGTGCATTACTTGATGACCGTCCCGATGCGTCCCCATCGGATATCCGTGATGAACGGCAGGGGGCGTACGCTTTCGTCGGCGTTGTATGTGTAGTACACGAATACCGGGCGACCGCGCACGTTCTCGCGCGGCACAAAGCCCCAATAGCGGCCGTCCTTGGAGTCGTAACGGTTGTCGCCGAGCATGAACAGGAAGTCTTTGGGCACAACGAGCGGCCCCCAGTCGTCGAGCGTGGGCGAGGCCGGTGGATCGCCGGCGCTGGTGCCGCGCACTTCGAACGGCTTCTGCCAGCTGAAGAGCGGGTGCGAGAACCCACCGTCACCCTTTGGGTTTTCGGAAGCGGGGAAACCTTGGCGCTGCGCCATCCCGTTCACGTGAAAGACCCCACCGCGCATCCAGACGGTATCGCCGCCCACGGCGACGAGGCGCTTCACGAGAATCGGATTCGGATCCTCGGGCTGATCGACCTGATTGGGCGACACGAACACCACCACGTCACCGCGTTCCGGGTCGTCGTAGCCCGGCAGATTGATGCTGGTGAACGGGACATGCGGACCGTAGGCCAGCTTGTTCACGAACAGCCAGTCTCCCACCAGCAGCGTGGGAATCATGCTCCCTGAGGGAATGCGGTAGGCCTCAATGAGAAACGTGCGGATGGCGAGGAAGATCGCCAGCGTGACGAGAATCGCCTTGACGTTTTCCCAGAGGGTGGAGCCACCGCCACCACCGGATGCTTTCTTGCCGGCTCGGAGGTTCGCGACCGTCTTGCGGTCGGTGCTGTTTTTCGACGAACTGCTTTTCGAGGC
>JBBQAK010000267.1:0-5591 GCA_038316215.1 Gemmatimonadales bacterium
CGTGCCGCCCACCGTGCCGCCCACCGTGCCGCCTCCTGCGCCGCGCACCGGCCCTCCACCGGCGGTCCGGTAGTCGTGCAGACGACAGGGAGCCTCACATGAGCCGTCCGCAACAACAGACGGCTGGAATCGGCAGTGCGCTACGCGCCTGGCTGGGATTTGCGATTCTGCTGACGGCGCATTTTGCCGTGCGTCCGCTGTTCAGCGGCCGCGCAAGCGTCGACTTCATCGTCATCGCGATCCTGTTTTCGGCCGTCCGTATGCGCCCCGGCTTTGCTGCACTGACTGGCTTCCTGACCGGGCTTGCCGTCGATGCGCTCGCACCGGGATCATTCGGTGCGTCGGCGCTGGCGCTCACCCTCGTCGCCTTCAGCGCCTCGTGGCTCAAAGCGGTGTTCTTCGCCGACCATGTGGCGCTCACCGGACTGTTCGTGTTCGCTGGCAAGTGGGTGTTCGATGTCGCGATGACGGTGCTTACCGGCGGCGCGTCAGGCGCCTCACTGGTCGTGACGCTGTTGGTCTGGTCTCCGTTGTCGGCGGCGTTGACCGCGCTGCTGGCGGTGGTGTTGCTCACGGTGTTTCGTCCGTTGTACCGACCGCACACCTATTGAGGCTGTTCATGCACCGTCTCTGGAACGTCCGGACGTCAGGCCGCGTGTGACGCCGTGAGCTACCATCCGAATGCGATTCTTCGCCGTGCGCGGCTCGCGCGTGTGCTGCTCTTCGCCTCTTTCGCGGCGCTCGGCGGCGCGTTCTTTCGCGCGCAGGTGCTCCAGAATGCCGAGTACGAGCTGCAGTCGGAAAGCAACCGCTTGCGCGAGGTGCCGCTGCCCGGTGCCCGGGGCACGATCTACGATCGGCACGGCGAGGTGATTGCCGAGAATCTTCCGGGATACTCGGTGTCGATCCTGAGTCCCACGGAAGATTCACTGCGCTCGGCGCTGACCACGCTATCGAAGGTGATTCAAATCGACTCGGCGCAGCAGGAGCTGGCCGTGCGGCGTTTCCGTCGCGCTCGTACGCGGCCCGCCGTGATCTTCAACGACGCGTCGTTTCAGGTGGTGTCGGTGCTGGAAGAGCGCCGCGTGGAGTTTCCGGGCCTGATCATTCAGAGTTCTCCGAAGCGGTACTATCCGGATGGCGCAGCCATGGCGGCGCTGATCGGATACACCGGAGAGATTTCGGAAGAGGATCTCTCGAAAGACAAGTACGAGAGCTACAAGGCTGGACAGCAAGTCGGGAAGACAGGCTTGGAACTGCAATACGAGGCGCAGTTGCGCGGGAAGGAAGGCCGACGGTTCGTCGAGGTGGACGCGCGGAATCGCGTGGTGCGCGACGCCGGGGTGCGCGTGGAGGAGCAACCCGAAGCACCGCCGCCGCTGCGCACGAATATCGATCTCGATTTGCAGCGGTACGCGCACGAGTACTTTGGTGATTCACTGCGCGGTGCGGTGGTCGCGCTCGAACCGACCAGCGGTGCCGTGCTCGCGCTGTACAGCGCCCCGACCTACGATATCAATAAGTTCATTGGTGGCGTATCGAGCAGCTTTTACGAGAGTCTGCGCGTCGACCCGCATCGCCCGCTGGTCAATCGGGCGATTACCGGGACGTATGCGCCGGCCTCCACGTGGAAATTGGCCACGGCGGTCATCGGATTGGAGCGCGGCTTGGTCACGATGGAGACCCGCATGCCCCAGCCGTGCACGGGTGGCTACTATTACGGCCGCGTGTTCAAATGCTGGGACAAGCGTGGGCATGGCGACATCACGCTGGCACAGGCCATCGCGAAGTCGTGTGACGTCTACTTTTACCAACTCGGCCTCAAGATCGGACTGTCCAATCTGCTGGCGGGTGGGGTGTCGCTTGGCTTCGGCGAAAAGTCAGGGATCGATCTCCCCAATGAGCGCAAACCGCAGTGGCCAGAGAACACGGCGTACTTTGACAAGCGGTATGGCGCTCGAGGCTGGAACCGTTCCGTGGTGCTGAGTCTCTCGATCGGGCAGGCCGACAACGCGCAGACGCCGCTCAACATGGCGCGCTTCTATAGCGCGCTTGCGACGGATGGTCGGGCGGCCACACCGCAGATCGTGGCACGCGACCCGGAGCGAACGCAGATCTTGAATCTCGACAAGTCCCAGCTGCAGGGGATCCAGCTGGCGCTCGCCGACGTCGTCTCGCGCGGTACGGCTGCCGGAGCACAGATTCAAGGATTGACGATTGCCGGAAAGACCGGGACGGCGCAGGTGAACGGGCAGCTCGACAATGCGTGGTTTGTTGGGTACGCACCGGCGAACGATCCGAAAATCGTCGTGGCGATCATCATCGAAGAAGGGTTGCACGGATCAACTGCCGCGCGCGCGGCCACCAAGATGATGGAGCGCTATCTGAAGGCGCGGTTGACGATGACCGCCATCGTCATCGACTGAAGCAGCGAGCACATGCCCAGTATTTCCGTATTGCGTCGACAGAGCATCGACGTTCCGCTGCTCGTGATCGCGTTGTTGCTGACCGGTTTCGGCATCGCCATGGTGTTTTCGGCGGGGCAGATCGACAGTCCGACGCCGATTATCGAGAACGCGTGGAAACGGCAGCTCGGCTGGTTCGGTGTGTCGATGGTGGCCACCTGGATTGTCTCGCGCGGTTCTGTGCGCTTGATCGAGTGGAGCGCGTGGCCGCTGTACGCATTGAGTTGCACGCTGCTCCTGCTGGTGCTGTTCGTCGGCACGGGCGCTGGAACGGCGGCGAGTGTGAAGGGATGGCTCAGTATCGGTGGCGTGCGCATCGGTCAGCCGGCGGAGCTCGCGAAGCTGGCAACCACGCTCATGCTCGCGCGTGTACTTGCCGCACAACGTGAATCGATTCGTTCGCTGGTGGACCTGTGGCGACCGCTGCTTGTGGTCGGCGTTCCGTGGCTGCTGGTGATGGCGCAACCGGACCTTGGGACCGGCATCGTGTTCATCGGGATCTGCTTCGCGATGCTCTTTTGGGCCGGCGTTCCGTGGCCGCTGCTGCTCTTGCTGGCGAGCCCCGGCATCAGTCTCGTCTTGGCCTTCAGCACGGGCATCTGGGGCGCGTGGTTCCTGATCTTGGTCGCCCTCGTGCTCTGGTATCGCCCCTATCTGTTGGAAGGGGTGATCATCGTGCTGATGAACGTCATCATGGGCGGTGTCGCGCCGATTCTGTGGGACAAGCTCAAGCCGTATCAGCAGAAGCGCCTGCTCGTATTCCTCGACCCAAACGTGGACCCCCTTGCGTCGGGCTATCACGTCACGCAAAGCAAAGTGGCGATCGGCTCGGGCGGACTCTTCGGCAAAGGCTTCACGCTGGGGAGTCAAAAGCGTCTCAAGTTCCTACCCGAACGACATACCGACTTCATTTTTTCGGTAGTCGGCGAGGAGCTTGGGTTCATCGGCGTCAGCGTGGCGCTTGTGTTGTTTCTGGCGCTCTTCCTCCGCACGACCCGTGTGGCCTCGCGGGCCAACGACGCCTTTCCAAGTCTCGTGGCGTTCGGGCTCGTCTCGGCGTGGTTCGTGCACGTCATGGTGAACGTCGGCATGACGCTCAATCTCATGCCCGTCACGGGTATTCCGCTGCCGTTCTTCAGCTACGGCGGGTCGTTCCTGCTGGTCAGTTGGACAGCGGTCGCCGTCCTCCTCCGGATCTCCGCTGAGGGGCGCGGTCAGCCGGACGCGATCGGCCTTTGAGCGGTCGGAACAACGATCTCGGCTGTGCGCAAGGTCTAGCCTTCGAGGGCTGGACCGCCAACATTAGGAGTATATGGCCTGGTTCCGGAAGGAAAAAAAGCCCCGACAGCCGCGACGCGAGCGCCTCGAGATTCCTCCTGACACATGGGAGAAGTGCGAGGCCTGCGGGCATACGGATATCCGTGACAAGTTTTTGCGGAATCTGAACGTCTGCCCCGCCTGCGATTTCCACCGCCGCGTACGGGCGTGGGATTATGCCGCGATGCTGCTCGATGAAGGCTCGACCGTCGAAGTGGGAAGTGAGCTGCGTTCGGTCGATCCGCTCGGCTTCCCCGATTATCCTGCGCGCCTCAAGCGGGCCCTCACCAACGCTGGCGACAGCGATGCCATTCTCACCGTCGCGGGGCTCCTCGAAGGGCTGCCCGTCGGGATCGGGATTATGGATTTCGCCTTCATGGGCGGATCGATGGGCTCGGTTGTTGGCGAGAAGATTGCGCGTCTTGGCCAGCGGTCGCTTGAGAAGAAGCATCCCTTGGTCATCGTCTGCGCCTCGGGCGGCGCGCGCATGCAGGAGGGCATCCTCTCGCTGATGCAAATGGCGAAGACATCGGCGGTGCTGTCGCAGCTGGCCGAGCGTCGCATTCCGTACATCTCCGTGCTCACGAACCCAACCACCGGAGGCGTCAGTGCGAGCTTTGCGATGCTTGGTGATGCGATCTTGGCCGAGCCTGGCGCCGTCATTGGCTTCGCCGGACCACGGGTGATCAAGCAGACGCTGGGGCAGGATCTACCGGAGGGATTCCAGACGGCGGAGTTCCTGCTCGAAAAGGGGATGGTCGATCAGGTCGTGCACCGGAAGGAGTTGCGGGATACGCTCTCGCGGCTCATGCGCCATATGACGGGACGTCCCGCGTCGGCGGGGCACGCGCAGGAAAGCTGACCTCGAATCCGCTGGCCCCACCGCCGTCATCGGCGGCCGAGCGGGCCTTGATGGCCGATTCGGCATATCACGACGCGCTCCGCCGACTGTTCTCACGAACCGGCGGTGCGTGGCGTCTTGGGTTGGAGCGCGTGTCGGAGTTGCTCGCGTTGCTCGGTAATCCTCATCGGACGTATCCCGTTTTTCATGTGGCGGGTACGAACGGAAAGGGGAGCACCGTCGCTACGCTGGACGCGATGCTGCGCGGTTCGGGACTGCGCGTTGGTCGGTATACGTCGCCACACCTCGTGGACTTCGCCGAGCGTGTCGTTGTCGACGGGGCACCGATGCCACATGATGCGATCACGGCTTGGCTGAATGAGTGGGAGCCCGAGATGACCCGCCTCGGTGCAACCTTCTTCGAGGCGACCACGGCGATGGCCCTCAATTGGTTCGCCACCCAGCGGGTTGACGTGGCCATCGTGGAAGTCGGTTTGGGTGGTCGGCTCGATGCGACGAACACCGTGGAGCCGCTGGCGGCTGCCGTAACGCAAATCGGCTTCGATCACATGGAGTTTCTCGGCGACACGCTTGAGTCGATCGCCGGAGAGAAGGCCGGTATCTACAAGCGCGGTGCGGTGGCGGTCGTCGGAGAGGAACAGCCTGAAGTTCGCGCGCTCCTCACCGCGCGCGCCGAGGCCGCAGGGGCCGATCCCGTCCTGGTCACTGGTCGCGACTGGCAGGTGCAAGACATTTCGGTTGGCGGCGCTGGCACGAGCTTCACTCTGGTCACGTCAGACGGCGAGCGCCGATTGACGACACCGCTGATTGGCGAGTTTCAGGCGCACAATACCGCGGTGGCCTTGGCGATGCTGCGAGGCGCCGGGGGGCGCTGGCTCGAGCTTCACTCTGGTCACGTCAGACGGCGAGCGCCGATTGACGACACCGCTGATTGGCGAGTTTCAGGC
>JBBQAK010000249.1:0-5979 GCA_038316215.1 Gemmatimonadales bacterium
CCCCATGACACGCCGCTTCCTCCTCATCTGCAGCTAAGCCAACGCGCTTCACTGACTCGCGTCGGTTAGACGGTTCGGACACTGCCGTGACCACCGGAGATGGCGGGGACGACCGAGAGGCTTCCCTCCGGGACATTCGTAACCGATGACATCAGCCTAGGCGCGTTTATGTCGCGGTTTCCATTGGACACCATCGAGCCGGCACGATCGGGGACGGAGCGCGTGACTCCGCGGGAGCGTAAACTGCCGGCGCGGCGCGCGATGTCGTCGACACCGCGGCCAATCGGCAGGCCTTTCAGGCGGCCGCCGAGGACGTGTAAAGCGAACGCCACGGGAGCCTTCCCGCCACTCCGCCTCGTCGGCTCGGTTGATACGGGGATCCATATATTCTGCGCCGCGCAACTCGGCGCCTATGCCACGTGGGACGTACGGCGCAGCGCGTGCTGCGCAACACGCACCGCGGTGACGATGCTCAGGTTTGGTCAAGTTGCGGGCCATTCCTACGTCTCCACTACCCACCGCCACCGGCCAGCGACCACGCCGTTTGCTTGCGCATTCATGCCGTTGGCGAACAAAAAACACCGTGGCGCGCGCACAATTATTCTGTGTCAGGACGGACACGAACTACGTCATTCGCACAGGCGCGTCAGCTCAGCGTCATGCGCTGTTCGTCCCATGCTGGAGCGACCCCTTCATGCTGAAAACGTGCGTCTCTGTCAGGCAAGCCAATCGAGAGGAAGCGACCGACCGACGGTTATAAAGCGTCACCCTATTCGACGCTTGGTCTGTTCGCACACCAACAGGCCTCCCGACTCGCGACGCAGCACGCTGCAGCGTGCGTCAACTGTTAGGCGCGCGGATACATCGCACTCGACGTCGAACGGCACAAGCCGGGATGCCGTCGACGCGCTGATGCGCCCTTCCGATCGTTTGTGCAGCCCCCTGTGAGCTCGCCCGATCAGAGCTCGCTAGCGAACGATCGCCGCCGCACCTGCCCCGATCGCGCCACCTACGAGCGCGCCGAGCCAGAATCGATTCGAGAGCCACCACGCGGTGCGCGGTGGAGGTACAAGCAGAAAATGGTCGGTCGTGACTCGAGCCACCTGCGAGGTTACCAGCGCAGTCGCCGTGGTGCTGTCACGGCGGATGATGGTGAGGCGAGCCACCAAGGCATCGCGATGCATCGGATCCACCGCGTACGCGAACAGTCCGGCGCGCATCCATCGACTCTCGAACACGCGGAATTTCGCCGTACTGTCATCAACGGCGTCGATTTCGAAACGCGCGGCATCCCGGGGAATTCGCGGCAGCACCGGCACGAGCGGTCGCTCTGCCCGAGTGGCCCGATGACATCCAGTGCCCGTCATGCTCACGAGCATGACGAGCTGAATCGCCGCGCGGCGCATCGTGACCGCCGCGCGCATCCGATCAGTTCGTGAAGAGATTGCGCAGATCGTTGAACGTGACGAGCACGATCAAGGCGAGCACCGCCAGCACGCCGACGCGCGCCACCCCCTCTTTCACGCGACCACTGAACGCGCTGCCCTTCACCCGCTCGGCCAACACGATCAGGATCTGGCCACCGTCGAGCACCGGAATGGGCACCAGATTCAGGATCGCGATGTTGAGGCTCAAAAATGCGATCAGCGACCAGAGTGTCTCCGGCCCGCTCTTGGCGGCCTGCACCGACGTGCGCGCGATCTGAATCGGCCCACCCAGGTTCTTGGCCGACACCTTTCCCGATGCCAACCCGCCAAGCACCGAGGCGACGTTCTTGGTCATCCGCCACGTCGCGTCGCCCCCCGCCGACATCGCGCCGACCAGGCTCAGTTGTTCGTTCACCGTCGTCGCGCGCACCTGAATGCCGATCCGCCCGACCGTCTTCTTTGCACCGGTCACGGGATCATCGATCTCCGCCATCTGCGGCGTGATCTCGCGGGTCATCCGCGTGTCGCCGCGCTGAATCTCGATGCGCAGCGAGCCGCTCGTAACGGGCGCCACTTCGTCGAGCACCTCATCCCACGCGCGAATGGGGTGGCCGTTGATGCCAACGATACGATCACCACCCGTCAGCCCCGCCAGCGCCGCCGGCGCACCGGGAACCACCGAGTCGATGACCGCCGGCACGTAGGTATTGCCGGCCTTGTAGTAAATCCCGGTGGACACGACGAGCGTGAGCAGAATGTTCATGATCACGCCGGCCGACAGAATCAACACGCGGGCCGAGGTGGACTTGTTCTCCACCCAGCGATCGGCTGGAACAGCCTTCGGTCCAAACGGGGCCATGGAGTGCGCATCCCAGAGCGCGGGCGAGACGTCGGCCGGACGCTCGATCGCCGCCCCGAGTGAGCCACGATCACTCCCGCCTTCGATGCCCGCCATCGACTCGTCTTCCTGACTCGCCATACGGACGTACCCGCCGAGCGGGATCAGCGACACGCGATAATCGGTCTCGCCGTGGCGCACGCCGAACAGCCGGTTGCCCCACCCCAGCGAAAAGACGGGCGCGTAGACCCCCGTCAGCTTCGCGGCGATGAAGTGCCCGAGTTCGTGCACGAAGACCACGAGGCCGAAGACGAGTAACGGCGCGATGTACGGCGTAATCGAAGACATCTGTATCAGCACCCCACCTGGGCATTCACGTGGTCACGCGCCGCCGCATCCGCTCGCAGAAGGTCATCGAGGGACGTGCCCGGCGCGTCGGCAAACTCGTGCAGCGCGGCCGACACCCGCTCGGCAATTCCCGAGAAACTGAGGCGACCGGCCAGAAAATGTGCGACAGCGACCTCGTTGGCCGCATTGAACACCGCCGGTGCTGCCCCTCCGCGACGTCCTGCGTCGATTCCGAGCGGCAGCATAGGAAAATCCTCGTACCGCACGGTTTCGAAGCTCAGACCGCCCAGGGCGACCGGATCGAAGGATGGTACGCCGGAATCAGGCACGCGTTCCGGATACGTGAGGGCATACAGGATGGGTAGCTCCATCGACGGGACGCCCAACTGCGCCAACACACTGCCATCGACGAACTCCACAAACGAGTGGATAATGCTCTGTGGATGCACCACGACGTCGATCCGATCGTACGGCACACCGAACAGATGGTGCGCCTCGATCACCTCGAGCGCCTTGTTGGCGAGCGTGGCACTGTCGATCGTGATCTTGCTGCCCATCTGCCACGTCGGATGCTTGAGCGCGTCCGCGACCGTGGCGGCGGCGATGCGATCGGCCGGCCACGTGCGAAAGGGTCCGCCAGAGGCCGTCAGCACCAATCGTCGCACTTCGTGTGGTTGGCGCCCGGCCAGGCACTGCAAAATCGCGGAGTGCTCGCTGTCGACCGGCACCAACTCGCCACCATGCACCCGCGCGGTTTCGGTCACGATCGCGCCGGCGACGACCAGCGTCTCCTTGTTCGCCAAGGCGACTCGCTTCCCCAAACGGAGCGCGGCGAGGGTGGCCGGTAATCCGGCCGCTCCGACGACGGCGTTGATCACGATCTGGGCGTCGGGATGCGTCGCGGCCTCGACCAGACAGTCAGCGCCAACGCCCCAGCCATCCGGGGCATCGTTATGCGGCTGCACAAGTCCTACGAACGCCGGCATCCACGTCGCCACCTGCTCGGCGAGTGCGGCCACATTGCCATGTGCGGTCAGCGCCACCGGCGTAAAGCGCTCTCGCTGGCGTGCCAACACGCGCAGCGCGCTGGTCCCGATCGAGCCCGTGGAGCCGAGAATCGCGACGCCCGCCGGCCGCGAGGCGATCGAACGGGGCCCGATGTTGCTCATCGTGCGCCGGGAGCCGGGAGCAAAAGCGCGTAGTACAGCGCATAGGTCACCGGCAGCACGAAGAAGAGCGAGTCGAGGCGATCAAGCACTCCCCCATGACCCGGGAACAGCGTCCCGCTGTCTTTCACGCCCGCTTCACGTTTCAACAGTGATTCCGTCAGATCGCCGATCTGCGCGGTCACGCTGATGCACACCGCGAAGATGATCAGCCCGGTGGGGCTGAAGGCGAGTTGCGCCTGCGGTTTGAGCAAATAGTGCACGAACGCCGCGCACGCCCCCACGGTGGCCACCACCGCGCCGACCGCACCCGAGATCGTTTTGGCCGGACTCACCGACGGGATCAGCTTCGGACCGCCCACCAGTCGACCGGTGAAGTACGCCCCCGTGTCGCTGGCCCACGTGAGCACGACAGGCATGATCACGACCAGCGCACCGGCCGTATCGCCGACCGCGTAGCCGAAGTAGCGCAGCGCGTAGACGTAGCTGAGTGTTCCGCCGGTGTAGAGCGCGCCGAAAATCGTCGTGGCCGCCGCACCGAGCGGCTTGCCGCCGACGCCTCGCGTCCAGATCGAGAGCGCGAGGACGAACAACGGCACCAGTATCCAGGCGACGAGCGGCACCGCAAACACGCCGAGTTGCTGCGCATGCACTGCGAGCGGGATCAACGCCGACAACGCGATACCGACCGCGCTCATCGGTGTCGTGCCACCTGCATGTGCGATCCGATAGTACTCCCACGCGGCAATCCCCGAGAGCGCACCCGCCAGCGTGGCGAGCGGCGCGCCCCCGAGCCAGATGATCCCGAGCGCGATTGGCGCTCCAATGAGGGCGACTACAGCGCGCCGGGCAAGTTCGTTCACGTGAGAGGGGAAGAGAGCAAAGACAGGCGCATCCGGTAACGCATCAGGTGCTGACGCGGCCGAAGCGTCGATCGCGACGCTGGAAATCGCAAATCGCTTCGTACAGGGCCGCACGTCCGAAATCGGGCCAGAGCACGCTCGAGATGTACAGTTCGGCGTACGCAACCTGCCAGAGCAGGAAGTTCGAGAGCCGCTGCTCGCCAGACGTCCGGATGAGGAGATCGGGGTCGGGACAGTCGGCCGTGAACAAGCGCGCGCGAAACTCGTCTTCCGTGATCGCATCCGGTGTGAGACGACCGGCCTGCACGTCTTCGGCGAGCATCCGGGCCGCGCGCACCAACTCGGCGCGACCACCATACGAAATAAAAAGATTCAGCCCCAGCCGCGTCCCTGTTTCGGTGATGCGCATGACGCGCTCCACGGCGGCGGCGGCGGGACCACTGAGACGATCGAGGTCTCCATGAACGCGAACACGGACGCCCTGCTTGTGCAGGTCGTCCGCTTCACGCGCAATGAACTCTTCCAGCAGCGACATGAGGGCTGAAACTTCAGTTTCCGGTCGCTGCCAGTTCTCCTGCGAGAACGCGAAGAGCGACAACCACTCGACACCTGCCTCGAGACAACCCTCAACCACGGCACGCACCGCCTTCATACCGGACCGATGACCGAACGGCCGAGGCATGTGACGTTCCCGCGCCCAGCGCCCGTTGCCATCCATGATGATCGCGATGTGCCGCGGCACCGCCCCGTGCACGCGAATGCGTGCCAGCAGATCCGTTTCGGTGTCAGCCATGATGGGCGGGGGCAAGGGGCATCTCAGCGAGCGGTCCGCAGAGCAGCCTCACACCTCCATGATCTCCGCTTCCTTCGTCTTCAACAGCGCCTCGAGCTTGGCGATGCACTCGTCGTGCGCCTTCTGCAAATCCTTCTCCGCATGCTTCTTATCGTCTTCGGACACGCCGTCCAGCTTCTTCACCTTGTCGCGCGCATCGGTGCGGGCATGGCGGACCGCGATACGACCATCTTCCGCGAGCTTGCTCAGCACTTTGACGAGCTCCTTCCGACGCTGCTCGTTCATCGACGGCAGCGGTACGCGGATGACGCCTCCCTGATGTGCGGGATCGAGGCCAAGTTCCGACTCACGAATGGCCTTCTCGATCAGTTTCGCCTGTCCCTTGTCGAATGGCGTGACGAGCAGAACGCGAGGCTCCGGGGCCGAGACTTGCGCCACCTGGTTCAGCGGCACGAGCGAGCCGTACGCTTCGACCTTGATCGTGTCCAACATGCTCGGCGATGCCTTGCCGGTGCGGATGCCGGCAAAGTCGCGCTTCGAGGCC
>JBBQAK010000182.1:0-7793 GCA_038316215.1 Gemmatimonadales bacterium
CACGACGAACGGGAACGTCCAGCGTCGCAGCTGCATCACATCGATGATCCACATGCAGGTAGCAAGCGAGACGGCACCCATCCCCGCCGTGAAGAGCACGTAGGAACTCGACCAGATGCTCTTGTTGATCGGAAAGACCCAGTGCCACATGAGTCCTAGCATCATCGTCATCGCACCGACCGCAAACAACCCCGCGAGGCGATCGGTGAGCGGCCGTTCCTGATGCGCGATCCACCGTCCGGCAAAGGTCCCCACGATCATGGTGCCGATTGCCGGCACGGTGCTGAGCAATCCTTCCGGGTCCCAGGTCTTGGCACCGATCCACAGGTGGTTGGTGCCGAGGATCGTGCGATCGAGCCAGGCACTCAGCAGTTGGTCGGGCTTGTCGAGCACAAAGCGTCCGGCCACGCCAGTATCGGGCACCGGCACCAGCGTCATGAGCGCCCAGTAGCCGAACAACAGTACCGCGAGTATGCCGAATTGCTGCTTGAGCGTCGTGCGCCACGTGAGCAGTGCGCCGAATAAGTAGGCGAGGCTGATGCGTTGGAGTACACCTAACACACGCCAATGCTCGACACGGTCGACCACGCGTTCGAGGAACGTGGCCTCCGGGAGCGCTGGCGGCCACGTGAAGAACGGGAAGCCGGAGAGCAGGGAGCCGAACAGAAAAATGAGCGCGCCGCGACGGAGAATCTGCCGCAGAATCGCGCGTTCATCATCGCCTCGGGCGCGCCGCGCACGCAGCGAGAGTTCGGTGGTGATACCGACGATGAACAGGAAAAACGGAAAGATCAGGTCGGTCGGCGTCCACCCGTTCCACGCGGCGTGCTCGAGCGGCGGGTAGATCGCCGACCATGTGCCGGGATTGTTCACCAGCAGCATGCCGGCCACGGTCATACCCCGGAATACGTCGAGTGACACGAGTCGCTCGGGGCGCGCCGACATCAGGCGCCAGCCTCGGTCTTGGACGCCGAGACCTTCCATCCCGTCGTGTCGCAGCGCACCTCGAACGAGCGGGTCGGCGCTACGGTGCCGTTGTCATCACCACCCACGTAATGCCCGCCCAACCGCACGGTCACCGTGTTGCCGTTGTCGGTCTCGGCCTTGCCGCGGAACACCACCAACATCGATGGATACGGCCCGACCTCTTCGAGTTTCTCGCGAATCTTGCGCTGGGCGACGGTGTCGCTGCTGTAGAAGTACGTCGGCCCCTTGTCCTGCAGCACCTTGAAGCCATCATCAGGCACGGCGGAATCCGTGCCGGCCGCGCTCAGGAATCGCTTCGGGAGCGGCTCGGCCTTGGTGATGAAGTCGAGCACGGCGAGCCCGACCGGCGTCGAATCCGTGCTGACGCACGACGGCCCCGCCGCGAGTTTCGCCTCGTCGGCCTTCGCGCGATCAGCCGCTGCACCGCCGCCGCAGGCCGCGAGCAGCAGCAGGCTGGGACCAGCGGTGGTCAGCAACGTAGCCAGAATGGGGCGAGCAGCTCGGGGCATGGCAGGATTCGGGATTGGGTGGTACTCTCGCGAGAGCAGGATTGCATCATCGACCATGAACGACAGCCTACTACGGGAGAATGTTGGGGAACGAGGACCGTCGTGTGGCGTAGAGCTTTAGGAGCGAAGCAACGAGCACTCGGACCACATGCTGCAGAGCAGATATGTACCGCTGACGGCGCTATGTACAGCGTGGGCGGGGTTTGTCGATGGACAGACCTCCGAAATCACTGAGAGTGGAGGAGGGCACGGGATGTCGACGGGCAATCGAGTAGCACGCGAAGGAATCTCCGCCGGACTCATCGGAGCCAGCGCTATTGCGGTCTGGTTCGCGATCCTCGACGCGATACGCGGCGAGCTCCTCGCCACCCCAGTCATGCTGGGCAACTCACTGGGATCGCTGTTCCTGCAGGGCGATACGCCGAGCAAGGCCGCCGCCTTCATCGGCTACACGCTCTTCCATTTCGCGTTGTTCTGCGTCATCGGGTATGGATTCTCGTGGGCCGTGAACAGCGCCGAGAAAGTGCCTTCCTCGTTCATCGGCTTCGCCGGCCTCTTCGTGGTCTTCGAAGTGGGCTGGATCGGGTGGACGTCGGTGCTCTCGCAGGGCTTCGGCGAGATGGCGTGGCCTCAGGTCTTCATCGCGAACCTGATCGCGTCAGGCGCAATGGGCGCGTACATGTGGAGACAACACCCGTCGCTGCCCGGCAAAGTAGGAGCACAGATTGCGGGAGGGGCAGAGTGACGAGGCACGGCGAACGGCGCTAGGAATCAGGGGCGCTAGGAATCAGGGGCGCTAGGAGTCAGGGGCGCTGAATGAACGGCGCTGACGGCGAACGGCGTGGCAGTCAGAGCGGATGGTCCGCTCGCTGTTCACGCCGTTTGCCGTTTCGCTGCTTATTCCTGGCGCCGTTCATTCCTGGCGCCGTTCATTCCTAGCGCCGTTTGCAGTTCAAGTCAGTACCCGTCCAACTGCTCTGCCATCCTGCTTATCCCGTCCCGCCATTCCGCTTTCATCCGCTCGCCGTCACTGACGGTTGGCAATCGCGAGTGCTCAAGGTCCACGGCGCAGCGCGCGTTGCCTTTGCGGCCGATAGACACGCTCACCAGCGTGCCGTCGTGCATCATCAGGCGTAGGAAGCGCGGGGCAACGGCGCTGACCACGCGGTATCCCATCGTGCCGCTCCATTGCCGGCGCGTGGGGTCGTTGAAGGCACGAAACACTTCGCTCGGCGACGCATCGATCATACGTGACACCGTCACCGTCACCGTGCCCAGCGCTTCCGGCGGCGTGGGTGCGGCGGCGTGCGAGACGCGCGACGCGCGCGGCTGTTCGGCGTCGCGCCACGCGCCCGGCTTCTTACCGCCCTTCTCGGCGGCCTGACGCGCGGCCTTGCCGAACTTCTTTTCGGCGGCCGCGGCGTTCTTCTTGGGTGCGACCTTTGGCGCGTCTTTGCCCACATGACGCTTGGCGACCGATTTCTTGCCCGCCATCAGGTCACCGCATCCGGTGCGGAGACCCAACCCACCTGCGCGCTGGCCTGATCATCCTCGCCGCGCTGCGACCACTTGAAAAACACCACCGTCATTACCGCGTAGAAGAAGACACCCCCGGGGATCCACATGATCAGACCGCCGTACTGCTGGTCCATCATCGGTGTGATCCCCAGGATGCGCGGAGCCACGGCGTACGCGGGATACAACAGCGTATCGGCCATCGCGATGTAGATCGAGATGATCGACATCGGGATCACCATCACGAAACAGTACAACATTTGCACGGGGTACGGCGCGCGCGGCAGCTCGGGGAGCGGCGATGTGAGCGGCCACCACATCAACACCGACGCCGCGATGAACATCAGGTGCTGCACGATGTGAATCGGATGATTCGCCAGCGCCAGATTGTACATCGGCGGCAGGTGCCAGAACGAGAGCACCACGTTGAAGATCACGAAGCAGGCCGCGATCGTCGTGCTCTTCCGGGCCAGCGCGAACACGGCCGGCTTCCGCAGCAGCGGACGCAGCATCCAGCCGGGCGTGCCGATGATCATCAGCGGCGGCACGATCAGCGTGAGGATCAAGTGCTGCACCATGTGTCCACTGAACAGGTAGAAGTCGCTCAGGTCGTGCAGCGGCCCGTTCAGGGTCAGAAACAGCAGCAGGAGCGACGCGAAAAAGCTCACCCGCTGCCCCGTCGTGGGCCCCTGCGGCGCGGCGGCGGCATCCAACTGCGCGCTGGTCGCCTGCGCCATATCCGACACCGTGACCGGTACGCGGTCCATCGCCGACGGCCCCCGACGCACGCGCCACATGTAGACCGCCCCGATCGCGGCGATACCAATCGCCGTACTGGGGTGGACCGTGAAATTCGACCAGCTGAGCTGGGCGGCAGGGTGCAGCAGAAGCGCGATCATATCTGGAATTTACACCGCAGCGGGCGGGGTAGAACGGAATGTGGCCAGTCACCAGCTGAACGCTGAAGACTGGCCACATGTTCTGGCGATTGGCGAATCAGCGGTTAGCTGAGCAAGCCAAGTCGCAGGACGAGCTTCGAGAACAGGAACAACAGTCCGATCAGCGTGAGGCTGGCCACGATCAGTGGGCCCGTGAACAGCGAGCGGAACAGCTTGTGATCGTACTTGAGGTGCATGTAGTACATCACGACGATCCAGAACTTCACCGCCGACATCATCAGCATGCTGGGCACGTACACCCAGCTGTTCTCCCACGCGGGGATGTAGTACGCCGAGACTTCGACTGCGGTGATCACCGTGAGAATCACGGCGATCTTCCAGTACGTCGTCCAGGTCGGGTGGTGCGCTTCGTCGTGGGCGTGTCCAGCAGCCGGAGCATGGTCAGCCATCACTGCCTCACTTGATCAGGTAAATGAGCGTGAAGATCGCGATCCATACCACGTCGACGAAGTGCCAATACAGCGCACAGATGTCGACGAGCAGGGCATCCGACGGCTTGAGACCACGCTTGTAGTCGATCGCCAGCAACGTAAACAGCCAGAGCACGCCGGCGGTCACGTGCGCGCCGTGGAAGCCGGTCAGCGTGAAGAAGCTCGAGCCGAACAGGTTCGTGCGGATCGTGAGTCCTTCGTGCACGAACGACGTGAACTCGTACGCCTGGAAGCCGAGGAACGTGATGCCAAGGAGACAGGTAGCCCACAGCCAGATCTTCGACGACCCGAGAATGCGATCCCAGGCCGTGTGCTTCGGCAAATCACGATTTTGCACGGCGGCCAACGCGAGCACCATCGCCAGCGACGACATGAGCAGCACGAACGTCGAGGCCGACGTGATCGGGATGTTCAGGATCGGCTTGAACACTTCGCCCGTGGTCGGGCTCGTCCACGCTTCGTGCGGGAACGGGCCCTCGGGGCTCTTGCCCTTGTAGATCAGATAGGTCGAGATCAACGATGCGAAGAGCATGCATTCGGAACCGATGAAGGTCCAAATGGCGACTTTGCGATTATCGAGTCCCAACGAGGTGTAATGCCCGCCGCCGTGCGCGTGGCCGTCGCCGTGCTCGGCGGTCGTCGGTACCGTAGTGGCGGTCATCTTAGTGGTGATCCTCGAGCGGCGTGAGCAGCCAGTTGTAGAGCGAGCCGACCCAGAGCGCGGTACCCGTCAGCATGACGGCGACGGCGGTCGGGACACTGGCGTCCATGAACAGCAACCCGCCGAACATCACGATCAACCCGAAGGCCGTGACGAGCGGCCAGATCGACGGATTCGGCATGATGATCCCGAGGTCCTGCGACGTGGGGATACGACGACCCTTCTCTTCTTCGTACGTCGTCTCGTGCACGAGCTTCTCACCACCCTTCATGTTCCACAGCGGGTAGCGCGACTTGACCTGCGGCAGGTCCGCGAAGTTGTAGTCGGGCGGCGGCGACGGAATCGTCCACTCCAGCGTCGCGGCACCCCACGGGTTGCTCGACGCCATCTTCCCATTCCTCCAGCTCTTCCAGACGTTGATCAGACCGAACAGCGTGCCGATCATGAGAATGAGCGTCCCGGCCGATGAGATCGCGTTGAACAGATCGAAACCCTGACCGGCGTCGTAGCGGTAGATGCGTCGCGGCATACCGAGGAGGCCGCTGAAGTGCATCGGGAAGAACGTGAGGTTCATGCCGACCAGCGAAATCCAGAAGTGCCAGTTACCCAGCTTCTCCGACAAAAAGCGGCCGGTGATCTTCGGGAAGTAGTAGTACATGCCGGCGAACAAGCCGAACACCGAGCCACCGAAGAGCACGTAGTGGAAGTGCGCAACGACGAAGTACGTGTCCGTCTGTTGAAGATCGGCCGGAGGCGACGAGTGCATCACGCCCGAGATCCCGCCCATCGTGAACATGGCCACCAGCGCGACGGCAAACTTCATGGCGACCGTGAACTTGATCTGGCCGCCCCACATGGTCGCGATCCAATTGAAGATCTTCACGCCAGTCGGGATCGCGATCAGCATCGTCGTGAGCGAGAACACCGCGTCGGCGATCGGGCCCATGCCCACCGAGAACATATGGTGCGCCCACACGCCGAAGCCGAGGAAGCCGATCAGGATGCCCGAGTACACCATGACGGGGTAACCGAACAACGGCTTGCGCGAGAACGTCGGCAGCACTTCGGACACAAGACCGAAGGCCGGAAGAATCAGGATGTACACCTCGGGGTGACCGAACACCCAGAAGAGATGCTGCCAGAGCAGCGGGTCAGCGCCCTTGGCGATCGTGTAGAAGTTCGTCCCGAAAAAGCGGTCGAACTGCAGGAACACCAACGCGATCGTGATCACCGGGAAGGCGAGCACCACCAGAAACTGCACGACGAACGACATCCACGTGAAGATCGGCATGCGCATGAGCGTCATCCCGGGCGCACGCATGTTGATGATCGTGGTGATGAAGTTGAAGCCGGCCGCGAGCGAGGAAATACCGAGGATCTGCAAACCGATCACCCAGAAATCCATGTTGTGCTGCGGCGAGTACGCCTTCGTACTGAGCGGCGCGTAGCCGAACCAACCACCATTCGGCGCCATCGACCAGAGGATCGGCAGCGTGATAAAGACGCCGCCGAGCAAGTAGATCCAATAGCTGAACGCATTCAGCCGCGGAAACGCGACGTCGCGCGCGCCGATCTGCAGCGGAATCAGGAAGTTGAAGAAGGCCGCCGAAAGGGGCATGACGGCGAGGAAGATCATCGTCGTGCCATGCATCGTGAACAGCTGGCTGTACATCTCGGACGAAACGAGATTGCCATTCGGCGTGGCCAGCTGGGCACGGAGCACGGCGGCCTCGAGGCCGCCGACAACGAAGAAGAACAGGCCGGTGATCAGATAAAGCGCCCCAATGCGCTTGTGGTCCACCGTGGTAAGCCAAGACCAGACGCCGGTCGTAGACGGCGCGGACTTCACTTCGGTGTACGGGGGCGCGGCAGCGATGGTTGCCATCGGTGTCGTTGGTCAGCGGTGACGGTGAACTACTTCAAGGCCTGGAGATACGCGACGATGTCCGCGACCTCCGCGTCGGTCAAACCGCCGACGTTGACCACCATCTTGGTTTTCGGATCCGTCACACCCTTGCCAAGCGAGGGCATGATGGAACCGGGCTTCATGTGCGGGGCGCTCTTGATCCAATACGACAGATGCTTCGTGTCGTTCGGGTACAGACCGCCGGCGATCGTGTAGCGCGAGCCGACGTGCGTGAGATTCGGGCCGACCGCCGCCATGTTGAACGGCGTGCCGGCAATCGCGTGACAACCGATGCAGCTCGACCTTCCGTACAGCTGACGGCCACGCTCCGCGTCACCCGTTCCGAGCAGCGCCGCGTCGTAACTGATCTGGTTCGTGAGAGGCGTCTTCGGAATCGTGAAGGCGAAGTCCTTTTCGAGCTTCTCCTTCGGGAACACCCACACCGGTACCGACGCCGATGGCGCCGTCGGACTGGCGGGCGTCGTCGCGGCCGCCACCTGCAGCAACGGCGTGCTGCCGGTGCCAGAGGGAACCGGAGCAACCGCCGGCGCGGCCGCGGACGGCGCCAGCGCCACAGCCGGGAAAATCGCCGGCTGCTTCTGGTGCTCGGCCCACTCAGGAACGGGTATTTCGAGTTCGATGCGTAACCCGCCAGCACGATGCCATAGACCCCCAGTGAGACGATGCCGAAGGTGTAGAGAACGCCGATGTTCAAATCCGCGATCACCATGGGGACATCGCCCAGGCGCGATCCAAAGGGAATCACGGCGATGGTGATTAACCCTGGCAGCATCACGATCCCCGGCGCCAGCCAGAAAAAGACCT
>JBBQAK010000323.1:0-4692 GCA_038316215.1 Gemmatimonadales bacterium
TCCTCTGTGCTCTCTCTTTCTCTTGGACTCCGTGCGATCAGTTCAACAACGCCTGCCCGATCGAAGGCGCGAGGTTTACCGACCGCGAATCGACTTCGGCAGGAACGCCTGCATGATGATGGACGATCCCATCTTTCCTTCAGGAGCGTTCTTCGACTCCAACGTCACCGCGACCAAGCCGAATTCTTTCCATGGTGTGGTCCCCTGTGCCTTGGGCAGAGAATCGGCGGACACCCGGGTCCGCATACCAAGGATGGTCTGCGACGCCTCGAGCACAATGTTCGGCGCGGGATTCGTGGCTTGACCGAAATCCGCATCGAACAGCGAAATCTGCTCCGGGAATGGCGTCGTGCGACGACCGAGATATACGGTGTCCTGGAAACGGCTCTGGAGCGTGTCGAACTTGATGGCGTACGCCGCGTAGTAGTAACCAGCGGGCGGGCGCAGGTAGTTCGAATCGTTCAGCACCATCACCGGTCCACGAACTTCAAGGCGGCCACGCGGAAGGATCAGCAGGTTCGCGTTGCCAGCGGTGGTCGTGATCGAATACGCATACTCCAGCGCGATGGACTTGCCGAAGGTGCCGAAGCGCACGAACGACGAGTCTCTGACGCCGCCGCCCGTCCCGTTGCGCTGACTGCGACGGGCCCAGATGATCCGTCGGTTCGACGGCGTGGTGGCGGAAGCACTCGTTTCGATCGTAACAAGCGCGACGCCGATGTTAGTCGAACCAACGCCCGTGATGGAAGCGCGCGACGTCTCGAAGCGGAACGACTCGCCTGAGCCGCCGTTGCTGAAGCCGTTCACGCCATTGGTCACGAAAGTCGTGGGCGTGAAAACCGGATCACCGAGCGCGTTGAAACTGGTGTCGGTGCGCACCGCCGTGAAGCGCGCACCAGTGGCGCGGTACCACGCAGTCGACGAGTCGTCTGCTACCCAGACGGCGTAGCTGCTACCCGCGGGTAGGGTATCGAGCCCACGGAGAACGACGTAGAGCGAGTCGTTCGAAGGCGTCGCACTTGGTACCGCCGACGGGAACCTGATGTAGCCGCGCGGCAGGTTGGTGGCCTGCTTGGCGAGGTTGATGCCGAAGCCTAGATCGCCGACCGGCTCGGTCGTGATTGCGCGCTCATCGGCGCAGGCCGCGGCGGACATGCCGACGGCCGCGACGGCGGTGATAAGGAGGATTCGCTTCATGTTCATAGTCAGTTCTGCCCAGTGCTGCCCGGAACGTACCGGAAACCGAGTGTGAACATCGTGTTCAGCGCCGTGTTCTTGGCTGCCGGCGGAGGCGGAAAGTCTTCGGGGAACGGCGTGACCTGCTCAACGCGATCACGGGCCGGGTTGAGCAGCGCGCGATTGTAGTTCTGATACTGCGTGAGACGGGCGTCGAACTGAATGCCGGCCTTGTCGCTGATCTTGAACGAGATGCCGGCACCACCGGTGTACATCAGTTCGTTGATTTTGGTATTCCGGCCGTTGAGCTGCGGATCGAGCGCCATGAAGTACGTGCCGACGCCACCCATCACGAACGGCGTGACGCGCTTGCCGGGAAGCCTCGCCGTACCGAACGCCGAGAGATGTACGCGGTCAACGGCCTGGCCCAGATACTGGTAGTACAGCGAATCACCGCCGCCCGTGGAGGCGAGCCCGTAGCGCAGTCGCGTGACAAAGTCTTCGCGATGCGTGTTGCCGCGCGCCACGTCGACCGACGTCCCGATACCGAACCACTTGTTGAGCGAATACTCGGTGTCGACGCCGATCAGCGCCGCCGGATCGAGGCTGGAGGCACGCTCGGAGGTCTGACCGCCAATGCGCGTCGTGATCGAGAACGCCTTGGGTTGCCACTGCGCCTGCGCCGCGGAGCTTGCCACGGCGACGAGCGCACATGCACTGAAGAACCGTCTCATCGGCCCACCTCGAACGAGAAGATCTGGATGTTCTGAAGCGCGCCAGCACCTTCGAACGAGTAGTCGAACTTGACTGGACGACCGAGCACAGGGACACGGAGACCGAAGCCACCGGTCAGGCCCACGCTCGAATAGCCGCCGCGGTCGCGGTCATCGTTGTACATGCGCTTGCCACCGCGCACGAACAGCACATTGCGGAAACCGTACTCCAGTCCAACGGCCGCCTGCGTTGAGTAGTCGGTCGCGTCGGTCACAGAGAGCTCGCCAACGAGGGTGTTTTTTCCACCCGCGCCGCCGAACACCGAATTGGCAGAGCCGAGCAGATCCGAGCCCACCGAGAGACGGAACTCGATGGGGATTTCGGTCTGTCGGGTAAACAGATCCACACGACGGTTTTCGCGGAACGTGGAGCGGTCGTTGGTGGAGATCAGGGTCGAAATGAGCGCACCCGATGCCCGCGACGTGCCACCGTTGTTCTGAATGGCGCCGCCAACAATGAGCCCAAACAGTCCGGTGTTGAACTGCGTGCCGATGTCGGCCGCGACCCACGACGTGCCGGCGTCCGGGATGCCTTCGGTGATGTACTTGCCCTGCACGCCAACGGAGAGGCGATCGGTGAGCCGCTTGGCATACCCGATACCCACCACCGTGGACGTCCACTGGAAGACGTTACCGCCGAGGCGCTCACCAAACGGATTCGCCTCGCTGGTGCGCTTGATGTCACCGGAGTTGAGCGTGTTCAAATTCACGCCCACCACGCCGCCGAGCAGCGGAATGGACAGCGCCGCGTAGGTCTGTCCCACACCGAGATCACCGTACAGCTCCTGGCGACCAGCGACCGCGTGGAACGACTCACTGGTCGCCGCGCCCGCGGGGTTCCAGTACCAGCTGAGGGGTCCGCTCACGGTGGATCCCACGGCGCCGGCCATGGCGCCGCCACGGGCACCGATACCGATGTGGAGGAAGTTCGCGCCGCGTGTACCCTGACGATTGGGTGTGTCTTGCGGCGTGGGGAGAATTCCACCTGGGCCTTGGGCGCCGAGAGGCGCTCCAAGGACCAAGGCAGCAGCGCCAACGGCGCCGAGTGTGCGTAGGATCTGCATCGCCGCTCCGTTAACGGATGATGACGAACTTGCCACGCTGGACCTGATTCTTGCCATTTGGTCCGGTCGCGGTGAGCACGTAGAAGTAAAGTCCCGACGAGAGGTTCAGACCCTCGCGCGAGCGCAGGTTGTAGGGCAGGTCGCCCGACGGCGAGTCGTTACCCTGATAGATCAGGTCCGACCGCGTCCAGGTGAGTTCCTGCAGCCACTGACCGGAGGCGGAGTACACGCGCAGCACGCCTTCTTCGGGCACGCCCGTGAAGTAGATGCGCGGGGTCGCGTCACGGCCGGCCAGTTCGTCGAGGCTGCTGCGCACGATGTACGGATTCGGCACCACCGACACCTTCGCCAGAGCCGCCTTGGTAACGACGTTGCCCGTGGAGAACGGCTTGGCCGTCAGCGCGAGCGTGGAACGCGGGTCGAATACACGAGTGACCTCGAACGCCTGCTTCCATCCTTGCGCGACCGGCAGATAGCCGCCCGTGGCGTTCGCACCGCGGGTCAGCAACGCGAGCGGATTACAGGACGCCGCATCGTTCGCCGGACGAACACCGGAGAAGTTGGCGCCCGTGTTACAAGACACGAGGAACCGGTTCAAGCCCACCGAGTCACGCAACGTGGTGACCGGGCGGAATCCCGCCGTGCCGTTGAGCGTTTCCGGCGCTACGACCGTGAACGCCGTCGCACCAGTGCCGACCGTGCTGTCGGTTTCCACCTTATGCAACGCGTACAGGGTATCGCCCGGCAACCAGAGGCTGTCAGGAGTGGTCACGCGGATGGTATCGCTGCCACTACCCAGCAAACGCGTGCTGCCGAACGGACGCGCCAACATCGCAAAGCGCACGTTCTCCGAGCGACCAGCCACGTCCGTGAACGTCATGGTGAACGGCACCCGAACACGAACCAGCGGACGCGCAGTGGTCGCGCCGACCTGCGCCGCCACCGCCGCTGTGGTCTCCGTGATGGTGGTCGCAAGGCCCGCGACCGTGGCCAGGGACGCACTCACCGCCGTCTGTAGGTTCGGGACGGGATCCAGACGGAACGGTGCCCCCGGTCCCCACGGATCGGAGAGCCACGACAGCTCGTACGCGCCACCGCGTGTCCGCTTGGTGCCGGCGATCAGATTGAGCGCACGCACCTGCGGAGCGAACTGACGCGCATCATTGCTGAGCGTGTCGCCCGGTCCTCGAATGATGAAGTTGCGATCGCGCGCCGACGCGGCATTGGTCGAACCGAAAAGCCGCACGAACTCTTCGCGGAAGCCGTTGGCGCCCGTCGTATCACGCGGCGTGACGAGATAGCTCGGGTACAGCGGCGAGGCGATCTGATCGCGTGTCTGGTTGGTGCCGAACTGGTTGTTGATCCCGTAGATCGGCTTGTTGTCCGAGGTCACCCACACGTAACCGACCTGACCAGCCGCCGACGCGATGGTGTCCTGGAACACGCGAGCCGATCCGCTGAATCCGCGCTGCGTCCCCTCAATCGGGGTGCCCGCGTTGCTGAACGGAATATTCGCGTTGGTCGTGAACGTCTGCTCACGAGCCACGAAGCCGACCGTCGGCGTTCCCGTGGCCGTGGTCGAGGCGCGCGGGATCACATAGCGGGCCGAGATGGTCGTGGTCGTCGCACGAGTCGTGGTGTCAATCGTCTTGCGGATGTTGAACTGGTTGGCAAACACG
>JBBQAK010000026.1:0-16754 GCA_038316215.1 Gemmatimonadales bacterium
GGCCTCGAGCAGCAGCCTGGCCACTGTGGCGGTGCTCGATGCTTCGCCGTGTGTGGCGAACCAGTCGGGGCTTCCGAAGCCGGTGCGATGCCCGGACACATCGAAAATATCCTTGAGCCCGAATCGCAGGCCGTACAGCGGACCACTACCGGCGCCGACGCGATACACATGCGTGTGTTTACAGAACGCGCCGAGGTGATCGCGTTCGAGGATATTGTCCCGGAGGCTCATGGAGAAAAGATCGGATACGGGAAGCCTTTCGGGAATGCCGACGTGGCCCGGCACGATCCTGACATGATCCTGACATGATCGGCCAGTACGGTTGGAGTACTCGTACAGCCCCCCTCCGACCCGGATCCTCATGCGACGCGCATCTGTGAACGACTTGCCCTCGACGCTCCGTTGGTCGGTGAAGCTCCTCGCCGCTGCGCTGGTGTCAGTGCCGGCGATCGCTGGCCACGCCCAGTCGGCGCCGGCGGCAGGGTACCACATCACGAAAACCATCCCCGTCGGTGCCGATGGCGGATGGGACTACGTCACCATCGACGCGGTCGCGAGACGCCTGTACGTGTCGCACGCAACCAAAATGGTGGTCGTCGACATCGATCGCGACACGGTGGTTGGCGAACTGCGCGATACGCCGGGCATTCATGGCATTGCCATCGCGCCGGCGCTGGGGCGCGGCTTCACGAGCAACGGGCGTGACAGCTCGGTCACGATCTTTGATCTCAAGTCGCTGGCCGTGCTGGGACGCGTGAAGGTGACGGGAGCGAATCCCGATGCGATTCACTTCGACGCGCTCACCAAGCGCGTGTTCACGTTCAACGGGCGGAGCGCGAATGCGACGGCCCTCGACGCGACCACGGGCGCCGTACTTGGTACGATCGCGCTGGCCGGGAAGCCCGAGTTTGCGCAGACGGACGGCCGCGGTCGTCTCTTCGTGAATATCGAAACGGACCCGGGGCAGATTCAGGTGATCGACACCCGCACGCTCAAAGTCACAGCGACGTATACGCTTACTGGATGCGACGGACCCTCCGGCCTCGCGTACGACCGCGCGCACGACCGGCTCTTCTCCGTGTGCGGCAACCGGGTGCTCGCGGTGAGCAACCCGACGTCGAGCAGAATGGTCACCACGATGCCGATTGGCCCCGGGGTCGACGCGGTGTCGTATGACGAGAGCGAGAAGCTGCTGCTCGCATCGAACGGCGGAGACGGAACGATGTCGGTGATCCGGCAGGAAAGCGCGGACACGTACACGTCACTGGGCGACGCGACCACGCGCGTTGGCTCGCGCACGATGACGATCGATCCGAAGACACACCGCGCGTATCTTGCCACCGTGCAGTACGGTCCGACACCGGCCCCCACGGCGGAGCAGCCGCGCCCGCGTGCACCGGTCATTCCCGGTTCCTTCGCGATTCTCGTGTTGGATCGGTAGTCGATGAGGGCGCGCGAATGCGGGGCGTGATACGCGGAAGCATACGGCGAGTGGTCGTGTGCCTCGCCCTCACGGGCGTCGGCGGCGCCGTCGATGCACAATCGGCGCCGTCCGCGAGGGGGGTAACGCGCGCCGAGGCCGTGGCCAGCGCCCTGTCGCACTCGACGCGGCATACGATTGCCCGTCTCGACTCCACGACTGCATTCGCGCAGCTGCGTACTGCACAGCAGTACGAAAATCCGGTACTGGCCACATCGTACACCGAGGCTGCCCCACAGGCGCATGTCACGCTCGATGTCCCAGTCGACTGGCCGCGGCAGCGCGCACCGCGCATCGCGGCCGCGCGCGCACTGCTCGGTGCGACGACGGTGCGCTTAGGGCTCGCTGATGCGTTGCTCGCCTTCGATACCGACACCGCCTACACGCGGGCGCAGGCCCTCGATGCGCAGGCGCGCCTGCTCGCGCTCACGTCGCGCGACGCGGACAGTCTCGTTACCCTCGTGCGTGTGCGGCGAGATGCCGGTGACGCCAGCGATCTCGATGTGGAGATCGCGACCGTTGCCGCTGGTCAGAGTGCCAATCTCGCCGTGACCGCATTCGCGAGCTCGACCGCGTCACTGCTCCGTTTGCAGCTGCTGATGGGCATCTCGCCCGACACGATGCGCGTCGCGCTGGCAGACTCCATCGACTGGAGTGCGAGCATGGTGCCGGTCGCGCGTTCGCTCTCACCATCGACCGGAACCGGTCAGCCCTTGCCCGTCGCCGCCGCCGTACTCGACGTGCGCGCGGCGGAGGAGCAAGCGCGCCTCGAGCGGCGCCGACGCCTTGCGGCCCCCTCGATCACGGTTGGCGTGGAGGCCATCAATCCCGGTGGTCCAGGCGGACCGCTCCCGCTCATCGGCATCAGCCTGCCGTTGCCCTTGTTCAATCGAAACCGCGCCGCCATTACGCGTGCCCAGGCTGATCTGGAGCGTGGCCGTGCGCTGCTGCTGCAGACACAACTGGAGCAGGAGACGGCCGTGACGCTGGCGCAGACGGACGCCGTGGCGGCGCGCACGCGGGCGGAGCGTTCGCTCCGATTGCTGGCCGCGTCGGAGCGCATCAATGCGCTGTCGTTGTTGGCCTACCGCGAAGGGGCCACAGCGTTGGTCACCGTGCTCGAAGCGCAACGCACCACGCGTGACGCCCGCGCGCAGTCATTCGACGATCTCGCCACGGCGCAGATCGCTGACCGTCTGCTGCAGTTCCTTCTGCTCCGCATGCCGATCGGCATGCCCACCAGCCGGTGATGCCATTGTCCATGACTAGGCGGGTCCCTTGCCCTCCAATCTCCACGGGCCGATTCGAGCTCAGGCTGACGGCAATGGTGGCGCTCGCGTTGTTCGCGGGCTGCCGCGCGAATGAGGGCGAAGAGAAGCAGACGCTGGCCTCCGAGGTCGCGGCGGTGACCGCCCGCGTGGATACGGGCAGCTTCGCCGAAGTGATCGATGCTGGTGGGATGGTCACGTCGCAGATGGGCGCCGCGGCGGCGCTGGCGGCGCCGGCCGCCACGCGGATCGACCGCGTCCTGGTCGTCGTGGGCGATCGCGTGAGCGCCAACGCAGCACTCATCGAGTTCGAGCCGGTGCTCTTCGATGCCGCCCTTGCGAGCGCCGAATCGGCGTTGCTGGCGGCCGAGCAGGGGCAGTCGCGCGCCGAGCGCTTGGTGACGGCCGGCGTCGCCCCGCGTCGCGATCTCGAGCAGGCGACTGCGGATGTCGCGTCGGCGCGCGCCGCGGCACTCGCTGCGCGCCGCGCGCGCCGGCTCACAACGCTGCGCGCGCCCATCGCCGGTGTGATCACGCGCGTGTCTGCCGTGCGCGGCGCGAACGTGAACGAACAGCAGCCTCTGGTCGAAATCGCTGATCCTGCTCGCGTTGACGTCGTGTTGCAGCTGTCTCCGGACGCCTCACGTCGTGTTCGGGTGGGTCAGCATGTTGAGTTACGGGCGAGTGCCGCCACCGGCACGCCGTCGATTGGTGCGGGTCGCGTGGCCGACGTCTCCGCCGTGGTCGATAGCGGGAGCCGCTCGGTGGAGGTGCGTGTGACCGTGACGCGCATGGTGGTGCCGCTTCGCCTCGGCGAAACGATCTTCGGATCGATCACGGCCGAGACGCATCACGGGGCGGTTGTGATTCCTGAGCAAGCGCTGGTACCGCATGAGGAAGGCTTCCGCGTATTCGTTGTCGACTCTGCGCACGTCGCGCACGCCCGCACGGTGACCGTGGGGGGCCGCAGCAAGCAGGGGGTTTGGGTCAGCGACGGGGTACGGCGGGGGGAGATGGTCGTCACGGCTGGCGCCTATGGCCTCGACGACGGATCGGTCGTGGTGACGAGCGGGAAGCAGCCATGAGCTACTGGTGCTAACGCCCCGGCGCACACTCTTCGACACGCTGTTGTCGCAGCGATTGTTCATCTATCTCGCGGTGACCTTGCTCAGCGTGGCCGGCGTCTGGGCGGCCATGCGCTTGCCGTCTGCGGTCTATCCAGAGCTTACCTTTCCGCGCATTACGATCATTGCGGACGGTTCATCGCTCGGCGCACGGCAGATCGTGTTCGCGGTCACGCGTCCGATCGAGGAGGCGGTGAGCATCGTGCCCGGCGTGGAGCGCGTCACATCCCGTTCGATTCGCGGGGCGAGCGAGGTCAACATCACCTTTGCCGAAGGCACGGCAATGGAGAGCGCGCTGCAGGTGGTTCGCGCCCGCGTCGAGCAAATTCGCGGCACGCTGCCGCCGGGGACCCAGCTCGAAGTGGAGCGGCTCACGCCGGCGTTGTTTCCGATCCTCTCGTACAACCTCGAGGGGGGTGACGCGGCCACGCTGTACGATCTCGCGCGGTATGAGTTGAAGCCGGTGCTCTCGCGTGTACCGGGGGTCGGCCGGGTGGACGTGCAAGGGACGGATATGCGTGAGATCGAAGTAATCGCGGATCCGGCGGTCCTCTCGGCGGCGGGCCTCACGTACGACGACCTGGCAGCGGACATCCGCGCCGGCATCGCCGTCGATGCCGTTGGTCGTGTCGCGCGAGACTACAAGGAGTACCTCGTGGTGTCGTCGCAGGAGGCGCACACGGCCGAGGATATTGGCAACGTCTTCGTGCGCGGTGGACGGCGCGTGCGCGATGTGGCGACGGTGCTACTGGGTACGGAAGATCATGTGCGTATCATTTCCGGGAATGGTCATCCGGCGGCCCTGCTGAACATCACGCGACAGGTTGGCGGCAACACCGTCGGTGTGGCTGATAGCGTCGCACAGGTGGTGCGCACGCTCTCGGCCACACTCCCGCCAGGCGTACACTTCACACCGGTGTACGATCAGGCGGCCCTGGTGCGCGATGCGGTGGCGTCGGTGCGCGACGCCATGTTGATCGGCACGCTGCTGGCCATCATGATTCTGCTGCTCTTCCTGCAACACCTCCGCATCACGGCAATCAGCGCGGCGGCGATCCCGCTCACGCTGGCCATTACCGTGCTGTTGATGTGGCTGTTCGGGCAGACGTTCAACCTGATGACGCTGGGCGCCATGGCGATCGCGATCGGGTTGGTGATCGACGACGCCGTCGTGATCACCGAGAACATTGTGCGGCATCTGGCGCTGACCACCGATCGAACGCTCGCCATCCGCGAGGCGGTACAAGAGTTGATCTGGCCTGTGACCTCATCCACCGCGACAACCGTGGTTGTGTTCCTTCCGCTCGGATTACTCAAGGGTGTTTCCGGTCAATTCTTTGCCGCGCTATCCCTGACGCTCACCACCAGCGTGGTGGTGTCGCTCGTGCTTGCGCTCAGCATCATCCCGTTGCTCAGCGCTCAGTTCCTGACAGAGCAGGCGACACCCGCGGAGAATGCGCAAAGCGTTCTTGGTCGCGTCAGTAGCTCGCTCGATCGGTTGTCGGTGCGATATGCCGACGTCTTGGGTCGGGTGCTGCACAACGCGCGCGCCCTCGTTGCCGTGGCGCTGCTACTGATTGGCGGTGGCGTGCTCGCGTATCGCGCGGCCGGTACCGGATTCCTCCCGGACATGGACGAAGGCTCGTTCATTGTGGACTACGTGACACCTGGTGGTACGGCGCTCGCCGAGACCGATCGCCAGCTCCATATCATCGAGCGCATCTTGGCTGAGACGCCCGAGGTGACCGGTACGTCGCGGCGCACCGGCGCCGAACTCGGAATGTTCGCGACGGGGCAGAATATGGGCGACATTGCCGTGCGCCTCCAGCCGCATTCGCGCCGCACGCGACCGATCACCGAGGTGATCGACGACGTGCGCGCGCGTGTGGAACGTGCGGTGCCGCGCGTACGTGTGGAGTTCATTCAGATCCTGTCCGACGTGCTCGATGATCTGTCCGGCGCGTCGTCGCCGATGGAGATCAAGCTGTTTGGGCAGGACCTCGCTGCGCTCGATGCGTATGCCTTGGTGATCGGGCCAAAGGTAGAGCAGGTGGCGGGACTCGCAGACTTTTTCTCCGGCATCCCCGAGTCGAGTGCTGAGCTGGCCATGCGCATCGATGGCGACGCCGCTGGTCGCGCTGGGCTATCAGCCCAAGACGTGAGTACGCGCGTGGGCGGTGCGCTCCTTGGCGTCGACGCGGGTGAGATCCGTTTCGATGATCGCGCCATCGGCGTACGTGTCCGCGCGCCTGACTCGGTGCGCTACAGCGCAGCACGATTAGCGACACTTCCCGTCTGGACGCCACGGAGTGGTCGTGCCACCCCCCTCGGCGCCCTCGCCACCTTTGCACCGGGCGACGTGCGCAGCGAGCATTTGCGCGAGAATCAGCAGCAGTTGGTGATCATCACGGCAGGGGTCGAAGGGCGTGCCTTGAGCGCTGTGATGGCCGATGTGCAAGGCATCCTTGCGTCTAACGTGGCGCCGGCCGGTGTGCGCGTGGAGTTGGGCGGGCGTTACGCGAGTCAGCAGGCGGCGTTTTCCACGCTGCTCTTGGTGCTTGCACTGGCGGCCCTGAGCGTGATGTGCGTGATGGTGCTCCAGTTCCGTTCGTTCGTGGAGCCGATCGTCGTGCTGCTCGCGGCGCCGTTGTCGTTCGGCGGGGCATTCGCCCTGCTTGTACTCACTGGCGTGTCGCTGAACGTGTCGAGCTTCATGGGGTTGATCCTGCTGGTCGGACTGATCGTGAAGAACGGCATCATCCTGCTCGACTTCACGCGGCATCGCATGCTGGTCGATGGGGCCGATCTGGAAACGGGCATTCGGGATGCCGCACGCATTCGCTTGCGGCCGATTCTCATGACGACGCTCTGTACGCTCTTCGGCCTGATGCCGCTGGCGCTCGGACTTGGGGCCGGTGGCGAGATGCAAAAGCCGCTCGCGATCGCCGTTATTGGTGGCCTGGCGCTGTCCATGCCCATCACGTTATTCGCGGTACCTATGCTGCTCGTGGCCGTGCGCGGGCGGGACTTTCGACTCATCACCACGGCAACCTCTTCATAACGAGAACACACTCATGCGGAAGATTACGGGTAGTCTGATCGCGCTGGTGATCGCTTCGACGACGTTGTCGGCGCAGTCGGTCACCGTCAAGGAAGAAAAGGCCGGAATGCTCAAGCTGGCCAAGGTGACACCGAGTGCCGCCACGTCGACGGCGTTGGCGAAGGTGCCCGGTGGCAAGGTACAGAGCGCCGAAATCGAGAAGGAGGACGGAAAGTTGGTGTATTCGTTCGATATCAAGGTCACGGGCAAGAGCGGTATCGAGGAGGTGCTGGTCGATGCGATGAGCGGTGCCGTGGTGAGCGTTGAGCACGAGAGCGCCGCTGATGAGGCCAAGGAAGCTGCGGACGACAAGGCCAAGGCTGATAAGGCCAAGGCTGATAAGACCAAGGCTGATAAGGCCAAGGCCGCGGCGAACGTGAAGAAGCCGGGCGCGTAGCCTCGCGGCGGTGCTACCTTGACCCACATGCGAGTCCTGGTGGTGGAGGACGATGCGGAGGTCCGCGACTTTCTGCTTCGCGTCATTCGTGAGGCGGCTTGGGCGCCCGACGGTGTGTCGGACGGTCGGGCCGCGCTCGTCGCGCTCGCACATGGGACGTACGATCTCGTCGTGCTGGATGTCGGCTTGCCCGACATCGACGGATTCAGCGTCTGCCGTGCGCTGCGCGCCACGGGCGATCGCACACCCGTCCTCGTGCTGACGGCGCGCAATGCGGTGAACGATCGGGTGCAGGGCCTCGATGCCGGCGCTGACGACTATCTCGCCAAGCCGTTCGCGGTGAGTGAGCTGTTGGCCCGCTTGCGGGCCTTGGCCCGTCGTCCGGCGGTGACGTTCGAACCGGTGCTCCGGCTGGCGGATCTCGAATTCGATAGTGCGTCGCGTCAAGGAACCCGTGCGTCGACGGCGCTGGTGCTCACGCAGCGTGAGGTCGCACTGCTGGAATATCTGCTGCGCAATCCGCGGCGTGTGTTGAGTCGCGCACAAATTCTCGATCACGTCTGGGACGACAACTTCGATCCGGTGGCGAACGCCGTCGACGTGCTGGTGGGACGGCTGCGCCGGAAGATCGATCGGGCTGGGCTCATCCCGTTGCTGCACACCGTGCGTGGCAGCGGGTATGTGCTCACGGATCGGCCGAACGGCGATCATGCCCGTTAGTCGGCTTCGTCTGCGGCTGGCGGCAGGCTTCGCGCTCGCCTTCGCGGTGGGTATCGGGGCCCTCGCGATCGGAGCGCTCGCCTTTCTGACACGGGAGTCTACGCGCCGTTTCGACGCCCATCTCGATGGGGTCGGTAGCGGGCTGCTGGTAGCACTTACGCGCGAGTACGACGAGACCCCGGATTCTTCGTTCCGTTACGTTGCCGGTGAAGTCACCGCCGAATGGCCGGACAACGGTGATGCATTTCTGTTCCTTGACGAGTCGGGCGCCGTCGTGGCCAGTCGTGATCCGGACCATGTGCGTTCCCGGGTACTCGCCAGCGTACCGGTCGCGAGCACGAGGCGATTCGATATCGACCGCGACGGCTCCGATCTCCGAGCGCGCGTGGTGGACAGCACAATCGTGACGAACGCCGCCCCGCCGTTGGCGCGTCAGGCGGTTCGTCTGGTGGTGTTCGGATCGACTGAAGGGATCGAGGCCGATACGGAGTTGCTCGGCATCGCGATCGCCCTGGGTGTTCTCGTCATTCTGCTGGCGAGCCTTCTCGTGGGCTACGTGCTGGCGGGGCGCGCGCTCGCCCCGGTTCAACAGCTGGCGCGGGATATTGCGAATATCGCGCCGACGGACCTTTCACGTCGCCTCGCGCCGCAGCACGGCGATGACGAGCTCGGAGCGCTCGCGGCGGAGTTCGACGCGTTGCTGGCTCGACTTGCCGACGCACAACAACGGAATCGACAGTTCGTGCGTGAGGCCGCGCACCAGATACGTACGCCACTCACGCTCGTGCTGGGCGAAGCGGCGCTTGCCCTCGACGGGGTTTCCTCGGCGGATACCGTGAAGGCGGACTCCGTGAAGGCGGAGGACGCGGCGATAGCCGGGGAAGCACGGCTTCGCGCGACGCTCACGCGAGTCCGAACCGCTGCCGAGCAGATGCGCCGGCGCGTTGACGAACTCTTCCTCCTGGCCGAAGCGCGCGCCGGCGAAGTGGTGCGCCTCGAGCAACAGGTCGAACTCGACGAACTGGTGCTCGAGTGCACCGACTTGATGAGGGCTCGTGCCGCGGTAACGGGGCACACGCTGGCGATCGGTGATGCCGAGCCGGTGATCGTGCTGGGGAATGCGGCGCTGTTGCAGGAAGCGCTGCTTGAGCTGATTGAGAATGCCTGTCGTCACGGTACCACGAGCGCACCGATCACGGTGTCATGCCGCGCCGTGCCGGGCCGCGAGGAGGCGGTGCTCGAGGTGCATAGCGATGGCGCTGCGTTCAGCGGCGCCGTCGCGCACGGTCAACCGGAGCCTGCGCCTGATCGGGGGATGGGACTGTCGATCGTGCGCTGGGTCGCGGCATCGCATCACGGGCGCTTCGAGGTCGTGCATGGTGCCCCCTCGGTCGGCGCTTCGGCCGGCATGCATGCCCATGCGGGACAGAACGCCGTGCGCCTCATCCTGCCCACGATTCACGGCGCGTGAGCGACGCTCTCCGATCGCAGGAAGTCGATCCCGCCAGCCTGCTGTCCCACATCGACTGACGCCACTTTCTTGAGTGCCGCGAGGTCGATCACATCCACGGTGCCGGGCTCGGATCCGACCCCTTCGACCGAGATGAACGCATAGCGGTCGTCGTCGGAGACCGCGATGCCGTGCACCACCTTGCGCGTGGTCGGAATGCGCGCGAGCTCCTTCCCGCTGATCGCATCGAAGACCGACACCGACGCGTCGCGCTTGTTCGTCGCGATCAGTCGTGCGCCGTTGTGCGTGGTGGCCAAGTTGTACACGCCGGGCCCGGCGGGAATGCGACGTACCAGGGTCCAGGTTTTTGTGTCGATCTCCACCAGCTCGCTCGACTTGTTGCACGCCACCCACACGCGTGCGCCGTCGCGGGATGGCTGCGCCCATGTTGGCGAGCACGAGATATCGCCCGGTTTTGGCGGTTCCATGCCGTGGCCGGACATGTCGCTCGTCGCCCCACCATGCACCGCATGCTCGGTCGCCGTACGCTCAGGCGGCGCGCCCGTCATGCCCATTTCCTTCCCCTTCGTGAGGAGGAAATGCCGGCTCACCGACAGCGTGCTGGCATCGATCTCGGTCAGCGTCTCGTCCATCATGCAGGCCGAATAGTGTTTGCGGCCGTCGCTCGAGAGGCGCGATCCGTGCGGCATCGTGCAGGTGCGAATCCGCGCGATCTCCACCATCTCCTTGGCGGCAACTACCGAGACGTCGCTCGTCTCCATGTCGCCGTGGAGATTGAAGTTCACGACGAATACGAGCGTGCCGTCGGGCGTCACCTGCGCAGTCGCAGGGAAGTTGCCCAGCATCACGCTGCCCAGCTGCGCGTCGGTGGCGGCGTCGTACTTCACGAGCTTTCCGAACGGCGTGCCGTGCGCAATGCTCACAAAGTATTCTTTCGCGTCGGGCGAGATCGCCACGCCGTGCGGCCCGGCCACTTCCATCTTCGACCAACCCACATACTTCTCGCGTTCTACGCGTGCTCCGGCGGGACCGAAGCGTACCAGCGCGACGCGGTCGACGGACTCGCTGGCCACCAGCACGAGATAGTCGCGGGCTGGTGGCTGCGCATGGACGCCAGACGCCGTTACGAGTAATGCCGTCAGCGCCCCGGCGCGCATGGTGCAAGCCGTCATGGTACGAGCCTTCACGGTATGACCTTCTTCACCGGCTTGGGTTCAATGCGAATGATCCACAGGCCGTTGTTGTCGTCGTTCACGTAGGCGAGTCCGTCCTTGGGGTTGACCACCACACCCCACGTCATTGCCGCATTCTTTACGTGGCCGTCCATATCGGCGGTATTCAGGTGGCCGATCTCGCGCCCCTGTGCGCGGAGATCACCGCGCAATTCACCCGAGATGTCGAACACGCGGAAGCCGGCGTTGTACGCGCCCATGTAGAGCGAATCACCGGCCACCCACAGGTTGTGCACGCCACCATACTCTGGCTCGTAAAAGGCGACCACGTGCGGCTTCGTGATGTCGGACACGTCCACCACTTGCAAGCGACCGTAGGCACGACCCGCGGCCGCGTCTTTGGTGCCCTTGGGGCCGGCAGCCGGAAATACTTCGTCGGCGATGAACACGTAGTCCTTGTGACGCCACGCGGTGTGTGTGCCGCGAATGAAGCCCGGACCGCCGTCGACCTCGACCTGCTTGTACATCGCGTTCAGGTCGTACTTGAACTGCGACACCTTGACGGGATTGGACGGCGAGCCGCCCTTGATGCCGTTGCCCACGTCTAGCACGATCAGCCCGTCGTTCCAGTAGCTGGCGTACAGCAGACCGTCGCGCAAATCGATGTCGTGCAGTGAGCGGCCGGCATCGGGACGTCCTTCAGTCTTCCAGCGCGCGACTTCCTTGGGATGATACGGGTCGTTCACGTCGATCACGTGCAACGCACCGGTGCCGTCGTTCGTGAGGAAGATGAACGTGCCGAACTTGTCTTGCTTGTATACGAACGCCGAGTGCACGCCACCGGTCACGCCGTCTGTGAACTCGGCGATCGGCTTCGGATGCGCCGGGTCGTCGAGTGACGCGATGACGATCCCGTTCTTGCGGTCACTGGCGCCTTCGCGCGTGAACACCAAAAACTTTCCGTCGGGAAACGTCATCACGTCGTTCACGCGCCGCGTGTTCGAGATGATGGAGTCGGTCACCTTGGGGTCGGCCGGGTTGCTGATATCGAGCGCGTACAGCACATCACCACCGCCGCCCGAGCCGAGATACGCGTGCTTTCCGTCGGGGTGAATCCACACTTCTTCGGTGGTAAAGCGGGTGCGCGGCAAGCGGCCCACCAGTGAGAGCGGGCGGCGCACATCGCGTGGCACGAGGGTGATCGTGCTTTCCACGCTGCGCGCACCGAACGACGCCGTGATCGTGTAGTCGCCGGGTTCGTAGCCCACGAAGGCGCCGTCGCCGTCGATCTGCCCCTGTCCGGGCGAGAAGCTCCAGGTGGGCGTGAGGCCAGTGATCGCCGTGCCGGCCGCATCCTTCGCGGTCATCGCGAAGCGTAGCACGTCGCCGGTACGCGCTTCCACGTGGCCCGGTGTCAGCGTCAACGACGACAGCGCTGCGGTGGCCACCGAAACCGGCAAGCGCTGCGACACGCTCCCCGTGGTGGCCACGATGGCCGTGCGGCCCGTTCTGCGGGCGGTGATGAGACCGGTCGCGCTGACGCTCGCCACCGACGGGTTCTCACTTGTCCACGTCATGCGATCGCCGCGCACGTCATCGTTGGCGGAGAAGGCGCGCGCGGTCGCCCGCACGCGTTGGCCCACGACGAGCTTGGGCGCGGACGGTGAGAGGTCGATCCGCGCGGCCGGTCCGGGAACGGCGGTGATCTCGATGACCTCGAACGCCGGCGCAGCCCCCGGCATCGTCGCCGTAACCGTGACCGGCAGAATAGCGGTCGAGCTTGCCGTCAGTAAGCCGAGGGAATCCACACGTCCCTCGAAGCGGGCTGACCCCCCGAGTCGATAGCGGAACGTGACGCCCGTGAGCACGTTGCCTTGCGGGTCACGTGCTTCGGCGCGGAGACGCATCGTGTCGCCCGCCGTGATGATCCGGCTGGCAGGGGTGATCACGAGACGGGCAATCTTCGGTGCCGCTTGCGCGTGAACGGCGACCGGAGCTGCCAACGCCAGTAAGATCGACGCGACGGTGAAAGAACGCTTCATACGCGGGGAGGCTCCGATAGGGGACAAGCTGTACGTTTGCTAAGAGTAATAATGGGAGCCGGTCGCCATCGCGGCGAGCGGGGACCGGTCTATTCCTAAGAGGCACCGCATGCGGCTCACGTTCCTCAGCGCCATGGTTCGCGGCCAGTCCAGGACGCTCGCGATCACGCTCGCGGTCGCGGGCGTCGTATCTGCCGGTGCGCAGACGGCACCGCCTCGCCAAACGGAAGCCGATGCCTACACGCGATACGAGTTGCTAGCGCCGGGATCGGCCAAGTTCCGCATCGTGTACGACGTGACCGCCACGACGGCCGGCGCCACGCATTATTTCAATCCGATTCGTGCTGGCAGTATCGCCACCGACGAGCACGTGAGCGATCGCGCCACGGGCAAACCGCTGGTATTCGAGGTGGTCGGTGCCGCCGTCGCACGCGCCGGCGGCGTGCGCGCTTCCGATAGTTTGCAGCAATACATCCGCGTGACGCTGGCGCGTCCGGTGCCGGCCAACGGTGGCGAAGCACGCGTGCTGATCGACAAGACCTATGAGGACGTAAAGAGCTATTTCACCGATGGTACGACGATCGTGTTCAATCGTCCGCTTGGCATCAAGCGCAACGCGGTCGTGCTTCCGCCGGGGTATGAGCTCGAGTCGTGCAACTACCCGTCGCAGATCCTGCAGGAAGCCGACGGCCGCATCGCGATCAGCTTCTGGAACGGTACGCCTGCCGAGGCGCCGCTCATACTGCGGGCGCGTCCGGCGACGTCGCTCGCCACCTCGACCGGCGCGGTGCGGTCGAGTGTTCAGTCGCGACTCGAGGAGCGCGCTATACAGTCTCGGGAGATCGTGTATTTTCTGCAGCAACCGGAAACGCATGCCTTCGACTTATACCACGACTACACGGAATCGCGCGCCGGTATCGATTCCTACATCAACGTCGTACGCGCGGGAAGCCGCGTGTCGAACCCATCGGCGCGTAATCTCGACACGGGCGAACCACTCCGTCACGATGTGCTGAAGGGTGCGGCGATCACCGCCTCAAAGCTCGACATCGGTGAAGCCGTCACGCCAAACACGGAGATCGTGGTGTTCCGGTTTGCCCCGGTCGCATCTGGCGCGACGACGCGCGTTCGCATGTCGGAGACGTACACCGACAGTGTGCGCTACCGTGTGGTCGGCGACGAGCTGGTATGGGATCGCAGCTTCGGACGTCCGGCGAACGCTGTGGTGCTACCGGCCGGTTGGGTGCTCACCAACAGTGCCATTCCGGCAACGGTGAGCACCATGCCCGATGGGCGTGTACGCCTCGACTTCATCAATCCGCGCCCGGACGACATCGCCGTGTTGATCACGGCACGCCGCCGCTGATCGCTCGGTAGTATCCGCACGCGGAATCCCTCTTCTCCCCTTTTCCAGTCGATTTATGCAATGGTCGATCGTCGGGCTCAACATCCTATACGCCACGCTCGGTGTCGTGCTCATGTTCGTGGCGTATCGCATCATCGACCTGCTGACCCCCCAAGTTGATTTCGCCGAGGAGTTGAAGAAGGGCAACGTTGCGGTGGGTCTGTTTGTCGCAGCGATCTTCATTGCAGTGGCGATCGTTGTGGGCGGTGCCCTCAATTGATGCCTCGCCTGTGCTGGGGCGCGCTGGTGCTGTTCGTCGCGGGTCTGGTGCATGTACCGCCCGCATCGGCGCAGCCGCGCGATCCGGCCGACCGCTTCGACGATACATTCCGAAAAGCCGCAAAGCGCTCGTTCGGTCCGGCGTTTGATTGGCGCCTGTTCAAAGCGCAGGGTATGGCCGAAAGCAATCTCGATCCTCTGGCACGCAGCCGCGTCGGGGCGCGTGGATTGATGCAGCTCATGCCAAGCACCTATCGTGAGATCGCGTCGGGAAACGCCGACCTCGGCATGATCGACAATCCCGAGTTGAACATCGAAGCGGGCATCGCCTATGACCGACGGCTCTGGTTGCGCTGGGAGCGTGATTCGATCGCCGACGATCGGTTGCAGTTCATGTTCGCGAGCTACAACGCTGGACGCGCGACGCTGCTGTCGGCGCAGCGTCGTGCGCGTGCGCGCGCGCTCGATCCCCGCCGCTGGCGGAACATCGAGAAGATTGCACCGTCGGTACCGCGCTGGCGTCACGTCGAAACGCTGGACTACGTGCGGAAGATCGACGTGAACATTTCCCGGCTCGACGATCGAGGCCGCATCATCAAGGCTGGCACGACCGCACGTGGACTCACGCGGTAACCCCGCGCTCTCCTCCCTTCAACGCCACCGATCATGACTGCGTCCGCCAACGCACGCGAGCTCGTGCTCACCCGATTCATTCCTGCGCCGCCGCATCTGGTGTATCGCGCGTGGACTGATCCGGCACTGTTGATACAGTGGTTCACACCGGCACCGTGGAAAACGACCATGGCCGAGCTCGATGTCCGTGTCGGTGGCGCGAACCTGATCATGATGGAGGGACCGGACGGGCAGGTGGTGCCCAATCGCGGCGTTTATCTCGACGTGGTCCCGAATGAGCGTCTGGTGATCACCGATGCCTTTGTGTCGGCCTGGGAGCCGTCGTACAAGGCGTTCATGACCGCCGTCCTGACCTTCGAGCCTGAGGCAGCGGGGACGCGGTATACGGCGCGCGTACGACACTGGTCCGAGTCGGATCGTGAAGCGCACGAGGAGATGGGTTTCCACGATGGATGGGGGGCCGCGACCGATCAGCTGGTGGCGGCGATCCTGCCGTTGGTCAGCGCTACTGGATGATGTAGAACTGACTCCGACTCAGGTCGGCGGTTCCGGTCGCGATGATGTCGAGTTTCGCGACGCCACCACTGCTTACGAAGAGCGTCGGTGAGGTCCATGCGGAACGACCGCCGATGGCTCGGGCCTGCAGCTGCAGCAGTCCGCCCGCTTGCAAGTACGTTTCACGTACCTTGAACGTCACCGTCGTGCCGCCGTTGACGGTGCCCAGCCGCGCGCCGCGTACGCCTTCGCTGCGCACGTTATACACGTTCACGTCGGAGTACCCTCGGTTCTCCACGACAAGCGTCACCGTGCCTTCTGGTGTGCCGCGTCCGCCAAGCTTGGCCAAGCTGCAGGCGGAGAGCAGGGCAACGACGAGCAGCATGATACCGTGTCGCAACGCCAGACGTGTCGACTCGCGCAGCAGACGCGCGACATCGCCCATGCGGCGCTTCGGTGCGGGCAGCATTACAGGCATCGACTTCTCCGGCCAATTGGGATGACGGGTGCTGCACCGGGAAACGGTGTCGCCCGTTCAGAGCACTTCGGACCACCCGGCTATTCTACCCCGTCGTGCGATCAACTGTTCGTTATGCCTTCGCCTGACCGTTTCGACGGAAACACCATGGCAGAGTGTGCGTCGAAATCGCGGAAAGCTCAAGCACGCACACGAGCGTCTGGCCTCGCCATCGCCGCTAGCGACGCGACTTTCGCGGGCCCGTCCAGACAACAATCGATCCGCAGCCGTTTCGTGCATCGAACTGCGCCGGCACGTTCGACGTGCGGGAGTACACCTCGACGGCCATGACGTCCTGCGAGTTCATGATGGCGTCGAGGTTTCCGTCGGGCACTTGCACGTTCATGCCGTTCAGGAACACCGCCGGGGCGCAGGTGCCGCCGTTGGCGCGCATCAAAACGCGCCCCTGTGGTGACTGACCGGTGGCGATCGAGACACCGGGCAACGTACGGAAAATGTCTGCCATGAAAATCGGCGGGCGGGCGTTGAGCTGATTCTCATCGATGAATGTCCCGAAGCCCGTGCGCCGCCGCTTCTCGAACTCGGCCATCTGATTCGACACGCGATCGCCACGCACCCGCACCGTGTCGACGGTCGCGACCAGCGTCTCGAGGGTGATGTTGGCTGTCGTGCCTTCCGCGGCGGGGACGTCGATCACCACCCGCATGGGCTGATAGCCAATCGCACGTGCCTCGACCATTTGCGTACCAG
>JBBQAK010000479.1:0-1928 GCA_038316215.1 Gemmatimonadales bacterium
TGAGAATGAAATCCCACGGTTCTAATCAATCGGTGCCGGAGGTCCGCGCAAGTTTGGCGTGCGGCTGTGTCTGCCACAGTTTGACACGGCCCCCGCGCGCTACGGAATACGGCGGCCCACCAACGCCAGCGGAACGCGCCGGAGGCCATCCCAGCGGTGCGTCACCGTCCCTTGGCGCAGCAGCAGCTGGGCCGAGAGTCCGCCGTCCAGCATCAGCGCATCGACCGCGCCCAGCCGACGCATGACCTCCGCCATCTCCATGGTGGTCGGACCGATCGGAAGTTGTTCGGCGAACCGGCCCACACCGTCGTATCGCGAGAGCGCGATCAGCACATGCCCATCGGCCCGAACACCGAGCGCCAACCGAATATCGCGATGAGCGCGATCGAGCGCCGTGGTCGGATCGCAGAGCGCGCGCGGCGCACGGCCCCGTTCGAGCACCAACGGGAACGACTGCAGGGCCTCATGAATGCCGCCGCCGGCGCGCAGGCTGTCGATCACGCTCGCACCCCCGCCCGCGCTCGCACTCGCACTCGCGATGCGAATACGACCCGAACTGTCTACGACGAAGACGCCGGAGAGCGGACCGGTGCCCGGCGCCTGCCACTCGCGGCCGCGATGGACGACCCATCCCCACGGGCCCTCATCGGTGAACTGCCCGGCGTTCATCGCCAGCATCGCGTCGGCCGGCGCCGCGTCCAGCGACCACGGCAGCAGCTCGCTCCCGTTGCGTGCGAGCTCGAGGCTCAGCGCGATGCGCGTCGGATCCACATCCACCGCAATGATGCGCACCGACAGGTGTCGGGGACCAAGCAGGGTTGACCACGTGGCCCACTTCAGCGCGGCGTCACCGTGCCACTGCAGTCTGGGCAACGCACTCGACGCCGCGGGCAATCCGCAGGTGATCGCGGCCATCGGCGTCGCGCGTGGCGTAGCGGCACGTTGCGCAGCGGCGCCTTGCGCAGCGGCGTCGTGTACCGCCATCGCGGTTGCAATGGCGGCAGCGAAAACCCGCACGGCGCCGAACCGGCTGCACATACCGCGAGCGTGCGCCGTTACGGCGACAGGCGGCGCTTCACCCACGCACCCGCCTCACGGCGGAACTGGATGCGATCGTGCAAGCGACTCTCCCGACCCTGCCAGAACTCGAGCTCCTCGGGAATGATGCGGAAGCCGCCCCAGTGTTCGGGAAGCGGCACCTGTCCACTGGCGAAGCGCTCGTCGTTGGCCGCCAGCTGCTGCTCGAGCACGGCGCGATCGGTGAGCACCATGCTCTGATGCGACGACCACGCGCCCACGCGACTCGGGAGCGGACGCGACTGAAAGTACGCATCCGACTCGGCGCGACTGACCCGCTGCACGGCGCCGTTGATACGAACCTGACGTTCGAGCTCCGCCCAAAAGAAGCAGAGCGACGCATGCGGATTGTCGGCCAGCTCCTGCCCCTTCCGGCTGCGGTAGTCAGTGTAGAGCACGAAGCCCCGCGCATCGAATCCCTTGAGCAGTACCATGCGTGCCGAGGGATAGGCGTCGGGCGTTGCGGTGGCGAGGCACATCGCGTTCGGCTCCACGACCGCCGCGTTCACGGCCTCTTCGAACCAGCGCCCGAACTGCGCAATGGGATCGTCCGCTACGTCCTGCTCAGAGAGCGAGTGGCGGCGGTATTCGGTGCGGATATCGGCGATGGTCACGACGCTATACCTCCACCATCGGCAGCGCGGCACGCGGATACGAATCCGGCACGCCGGCAAACGGATCGCCCACCAGCGGTTCGCCATCGGGCGTCTCCAGCACGAAGCCGGCGTCTTCGATCATGCGCAGGTCGTCGCGTGCGGTCTGACCCTGCGTGGTGAGATAGTCACCCACGAAAATCGAGTTGGCGGGGTACAGGCCCATGACCTGCATGCTGCGCAGATGTACTTCACGAC
>JBBQAK010000371.1:0-4066 GCA_038316215.1 Gemmatimonadales bacterium
CGCCGATACTGCGGGCATGCTGTTCGGCCAGCAATTCGGTGGGGGCCATGAGCGCGACCTGTGCGCCGTTCTCCATCGCCAATAAGGCGGAGAACACTGCCACCACGGTTTTTCCGGCGCCGACGTCGCCTTGCAGCAAACGATGCATACGTCGTGGGCTCTCCATGTCGGCCACGATCTCGCGAACGGCCCGCACCTGCGCACCGGTCAGCGTATACGGCAGCACGGCGCGGAGCTTGGTGGTGAGGTCGCGCCGATTGATGAATGCGGTGCCGCCACGCGCTTCGCGGGCTACCTGGTTCGCCTTCCGATGCAGCAGCTGGACACAGAGCAACTCCTCGAACGCCAACCGCGCGCGCCCGCGCAGGGCTTCGGCCACCGACGAGGGGCGGTGCACGAGCCGCAGCGCTTCCGGCAGGGGCGGTACGTCGGCCTGTGCGAGAATGTCGCGCGGCAGCGTCTCCTGCACCAATGGCAGCAGCTGATCGAGATGCTGCTGCACCATCGCGCGGAGCAACCGGACCGACAGCCCTTCGGTACTGGGGTACACGGCCAGCACGCGTCCCTCGTTCGTGCCCTCTTCCTCTGGCCCCAGATTGACGAACTCGCGCGGTTGGAGCCGGCGGCCATGGAAGAAGCGGACCTGTCCCGTGCAGAGCAGCCAGTCGCCCTTGTTGATCGTGCGATCGAGGAACGGTTGTCCGGGCCACGCCACTTCGATCATGCCGCTCGCGTCCTGCACGACGGCCTGAAACACCCGCAGTCCTTTTCGCGTGGGCAGCACCCCCTTGGCGATCACCTGCCCCAGCACCGTGATGTCGGCGCCGACCGCAGCCTGCGCGATACGGGTGACGGTGCTCGCGTCTTCGTATCGGTGCGGGACGTGGCGCAGCAGGTCGCCGGCCATCGTGATCCCCAATCGCGCCAGCATTTCGGCGCGCACGGGACCGACGCCCTTCAGGTACGTGACCGGCGTGTCGAGGGTGAGACGGGGGGCCGGACGCGCAGGCGGACGTCGCTTCCGCTCCTGCGGGTCACGGTCGCCGCCGAACGCCATCACGCCTCGACCAACTCCCTGGCGTAATCTCCCGCATCGAACGGCTCAAGGTCGCCGATCTGCTCGCCGAGTCCGACGAACTTGATGGGCACATTGAGTGCCTCGTGCACGGCGACCACGATGCCGCCCTTGGCGGTGCCATCGAGCTTGGTGACCACGATGCCCGTGACCGGCACCGCGGCCGAAAACGTGCGCGCCTGCGAGAGCGCGTTCTGACCGATCGTGCCGTCGAGCACGAGCAGCACTTCATGCGGGGCGTCGGGCAGTCGCTTCATGATCACGCGATGAATCTTGCGCAACTCCGTCATGAGATCGTCACTGGTGTGTAGACGCCCCGCGGTATCCACGATAACGATGTCAGCACCGCGCGTCATTCCGGCATCGACGGCGTCGAACGCCACTGACGCGGGATCCGAGCCCGGCGCGCCGCCCACGAAGTCGACGCCGGCGCGCTCCGCCCACACGCGCAGCTGGTCGATAGCACCGGCGCGGAACGTATCGGCCGCACCGAGCAGCACCTGCTTGCCTTCTTTCTTGAACTGCGCGGACAGCTTGCCGATGAACGTGGTCTTCCCCGCCCCGTTCACGCCGATCACGAGCACCACGGTGGGGCCGCTCGTGGCACGGAGCAGCGCCGGATCGGCATTGCCTTTCCGGAGCGACGCCTCGATGCCGTTGGCCAAGGCGCCGCGGAATTCCGCCTCGGTTTTGACTTCACCGCGCTTGGCGCGGAACTCGACGTCCGCCACCAGCGCCAACGACGTCGTCACGCCAAAATCGGATTCGATCAGGAGTGTCTCGAGGGTTTCCAGTGACCCCTCATCGACGCCCTTGAAGAGCACCGAGACATCGGTGAAGGCAACGTCCTTGAAGCGCTGCCAGAGCGAGCGCTTGGGAGCTTCATCCTTACGGCGAAACAGTCGAGCCATTCTTGACCAGGCGAAGAGAAACGAAGAGTCGAACGAGTGACGACGATCAGCGATAGCCGCCAGCGCGGCGTCCGATCCATTCGCCGCAGAGCAGCAGGAGCGCGAGCACGAACGGCCAACCGGCGTCGGCCAGTCGCGGGGCATCAGACGACAGGGCGCCACGCGAGAGCACGCCGTCGCGCAGCGTGGGCGCCCGCGGCACCCACTCGCGCGAGGCGTTCACCACCAGCACACTGGCCCCACCATCGGTCTGCACATCGTACACCCCAGCCGCCAAAGCGGGCGAGGACGTTTCGAAGCTCGAGCCGGTAAAGCGCAGCGTAAGCGACTCTGTACCGGGTTGGCTGCCGGCGTTCGCATCACCTCCGGCCACGCCTCCACGGCGGCTGAGCCGCACGACGACGATCGAGTCGACTCCCCCACGCCGCCATGCCACGGGATCACCAGCGCGCAGGAGCGATGCGATCGGACGGGCCGCGCGCACGTCACCGCGTCCGGCGGCCAACCAGTCGAAGATCGCGCCCCAGAGGGCACCGAAGGCCTCGGCGGAGCGACCACCGCGCAGTGCCCATCCAGCGTAGCCGGAACCTGACACCACGATGGTGCGCACGCCGTTCTCGGTTCGGGCCGCGATCGCCGCCACCGCCTCGCCACGCTTCCCCAGCTGCGCGGTCAACACCGGCATCGTCCCGCGCGCCGGGCCGGCCAACGTGAGCGGAGGCAAGGAATCGAGCGGCAAACCCGAAAGCGCCGAGGCCAGCGGCGATGCCGGCACGCCCGACGCATACCACTCGAGCGTCCGCGCCACTTCCCCCGCCCGCGCGATGGCCGTGGGCGGCGCGGGAATCCACAACGCCTTGGCGCCGGTCGCGCTCCGTGCCGCCACGCGCGGACGCCACGCCGTATCACCGTGCACGATCAGCATACCCGCGGCACCGGCCTGCGTCTTCACGTCGTCTTCGCTGATCGGCGCGAGCGAGCCTTCCACACGCCAGACGCCTGGTGCGAGGCGCAGGAAGGCCCGTGTCGGCACGTTCAGGGCGCCACGGAGCACGACGAGGGCTTCGCGCACATCGAGGTCAGGCGCGGTCGATACGAACACCGCGGACGGTCGGTCACCAATGTCGATCGTACTGGACAGCGTATCATTGCGCGGCTCCGCGTCGCCGGGCACGAGCAGGACGGAGCGCACGATCGCAACACGCGCACCGCGCGGCAGCGCGATCGTAGTGGTGACGCGAGTCGAGGTCAGCGGCGCCAGCGCCGGCACGGGAAGCTGCACGGGCGCGAGACCGTCCACCAACACGCGCCATTGCGCTTCCGGGGTGGCGGTCGCGCCGGCAACGATCGTGGCCGCCACGGTGATCGTATCACCGGCTGTCGCATTGGAGGGCACCGCCATGTCGGCGATCGCTCCATCGGTGCGCGGTACGTTGGCCAGCACGCGCACGATCGAGCCCGCCGGCGCCTCCGTCAGAGACTCAGCGTCATCCACTTCTCCGTCGGTGAGCAGCACGAGCGGGCGCCCCAGAGACGCCGCCCGATCGACCGCGACGCGCACGCGCGAGGCCTGGTCGTCGGAGCGCAACGATGTGATCTCCGACGCACGGATGTCGCGTATCGAATCGCCGACGATCACGAAGGCGTCGGCACCGGGCGCATCGCGCGTAGCCGCCTCCGCGAGTCGTGCGCGCCAGGCTTTCACGGCGGAGTTCTCGTCACCAACGGCGCGACGCGACGAGGCCGACACGTCGATGGCCACGAGCGGCGCGGCGGGTCGAGGCGGTGCGGACGGAGCGCCAAACAAAATGGCCGCGACGAGCGTCACGGCGAGGGCGCGCAAGGCGCCGAGCGGGATCGCACGGGAGCGCGCAAGCGCCCCGACGCGCCCGTAGGCGAGCCAGGCCGCGGCAACGCCGAGCGCGAGGGCAAGTATCCAGCGAATCACGACAGTAACGTCATCGATCGGCACGATCCGAGAAAGGGCAAAGGGCAAAGAAGCCGAAGCCTCTTTGCCCTGTACGCGGCAGGATGCCGTTCAGTTCAGTCGCCGGTGATGCGCGTAACGACCGGAGCGGCG
>JBBQAK010000457.1:0-2744 GCA_038316215.1 Gemmatimonadales bacterium
CATGCGCGGCGTGGACTGGCGGGCCGGGGTCACCCGTCTGGCGCCGATGGCGCAGGATCCCGGTGAGCCGCCGCTGCTGGTGACGGCGCTGCACTCCCTCGAAGATGATCGGCTGCTGCTGCGCGCGGTGCGGAATACGCTGTTGCTGGCCATTCCGCTCGCGCTGCTGGCGTCGGTGATCGCCGGCTACGCGTTAGCGCGCCGAAGTCTCGCGCCACTCGACGCGATCACGACCCGCACCGCCAGCATTACGGCGGCCAATCTCGACGATCGGTTGCAGGTCGTGAATCCGCACGACGAACTCGGTCGACTCGCCCACATTATCAATGGCTTGCTGGGACGCGTAGGGGATGCGTTCCGCACGCAGCGCCAGTTCGTGGCGGACGCCTCACACGAATTGCGTACGCCGCTCGCGATCATCCGCGGCGAGGCGGATGTCACGTTGCGTCGCAGCACTCGCGATGAAGCAGAATACCGAGAGGCGTTGCAGGTGATCCAACAGGAATCGGTACGCCTCTCTCGTATCGTGGATGATCTCTTCCTGCTAGCACGCGTCGATGCGGGTAGTCCGATCGGTGAGCATCGCCAGGTGGCAATCGCCGAGCTGGTGGCGACGGCCGCACGCAGTGTCCGGTCGCTCGCAGCATCGCGGGGAGTGTCGCTGCAGCTGAGCGAAACGGCCATCACCGACGGGCTGCACATGCATGGCGACAGTGTGCTGCTACACCGCCTCGTGCTGAACCTTCTCGACAACGCGCTCAAGCATGCGCCGATGTCGAGCACAGTGCACGTACGCGTAGATGCCACCGATCAGCTGGTCCAGATCGATGTGGAAGACGAGGGGCCCGGGGTGCCGCCCGCATTGCGCGACCGGGTGTTCGAGCGCTTCGTGCACGGCGCGTCGTCCCAACCTGAGGACGACGTCTACGGGCGCGCCAGCGGGCACGGCGGCGGCGCCGGACTTGGCCTCGCGATCGCACAGGCTATCGCCCATGCGCACGGGGGGCATATTGGTCTGCGTCCGCTGACAGCGCTGACCAGCGGTGCCTGCTTCCGCGTGTCGCTGCCACGATCGGCTTCTGCTTCCGGAGACCTCGCGTGAATTCCCGATTCAGCGACACCGCTCGTATTGCCCGTATCGTGCTCGGCACCACCATCGCCGGTGCAGCCATCGCCCCCGCTCCCGCCGTTGCCCAGCCGCGAACGGCAGATACCGCGGCCGTCACCGAGTGGAACGTGCCGTGGGCTGATACCCGTCCCCGGGATCCATCACTCGATGCGCAAGGTCGCGTGTGGTTCGTGGGTCAGGAGGGCAACTACGTGGCCCGCCTTGATCCGACGAGCGGTGCGTTCACGAAGCTCGAGATCGATGCGGGCACGTTCCCGCACACGGTGTCCGTCGACAAGGACGGAGACGCCTGGTACACCGGTAATCGCAACGGCATGATCGGCAAGATCGACGGCAAGACGGGCGCGATTACGCGGTATCCGATGCCGGATCCCGACGCGAAGGATCCGCACACGATCGCCTTCGATAAGCAGGGCAACCTCTGGTTCACGTTGCAGAACAGCAACATGGTCGGACACCTCGTCAAGAAGACCGGGAAAGTGACCATCATGAAGATGACCACGCCACGCTCGCGCCCGTACGGTATCGTGATCGACGCGAAGGGGCGTCCGTGGTTCAACCTGTTCGGGGTGAACAAGATCGGCACCATCGATCCGGTCAGCATGCGCGTCCGGGAGTATCTGTTGCCCGACGAACGCGCCCGTGGCCGTCGTATCGCCCTCACCTCCGACGGCGCGGTCTGGTACGTGGATTATTCACGCGGCTACCTGGGCCGCCTCGATCCGGTCAGCGGTACCGTGAAGGACTGGCCGATGCCCGGCGGCAGCACATCGCTCCCGTACGCCATGACGGTCGATGATGCCGATCGTCTCTGGTTCGTGGAAACAGGGAAGCAGCCGAACCGTCTCGTGGGCTTCGATCCGCGCACGAACACGTTCACGACGCCCACCGACATCGGCAAGCCGGGGCCGAACACGGTACGGCACATGGTGTTCGACAAGAGCACCCGCACCATCTGGTTCGGCAGTGACCAAGGCACGATCGGCCGCGCCGTCTTGCCGCCGGCGGAGCGCAAGCCGATCGGGTGAGATCGCCGTAACGGACAATCACACCGACGCCAGCTCAACCTCCCAGCTCGGCTCACGCCCCACCGCGAGCGCGACCGCACGCACTTGCTGCATCATGGTCGCGAACGCGCTCGGCTCCAGCGACTGCTCGCCGTCCGACTTGGCCGTGGCCGGATGCGGATGGACCTCCACGATCAAGCCGTCAGCACCAGCCGCGACCGCTGCCATGGCCAGTGGTGCCACCAGATGCGCGCGGCCGCCAGCGTGGCTCGGGTCTACCATCACCGGTAAGTGCGTCTCGCGCTTGAGCACCGGGATTGCCGCCACGTCGAGCGTGTTCCGCGTGGCCGTCTCAAACGTGCGAATGCCACGCTCGCACAGAATGACGTCGCCGTTGCCCTGCGCCATGATGTACTCGGCCGCCATCAGCAACTCTGTGATCGTGGCCGACAAGCCGCGCTTGAGCAACACGGGCCGCTGAGTACGACCCACTTCGGTGAGCAGCGGGAAGTTCTGCATGTTCCGCGCACCGATCTGTAACACATCGGCGTAGCTTGCTACCAATTCCACTTGTCGCGTGTCCATCACTTCGGTCACGATCGGCATGC
>JBBQAK010000019.1:0-17366 GCA_038316215.1 Gemmatimonadales bacterium
GGGGTTTTTCTTTGGGCCGGAATTGACCCGTGTGCGGGGGCGTGATTCCAACCCGCCGCGCGACCCACGTGCGCATATCGTCGAAGATCTCATAAAACGTCGGGATCACGAGCAGCGTAAGCACGGTCGACGTGATCACACCACCAATGACCGCGATACCGAGCGGTGCGCGGAACTGGGCGCCTTCACCACGACCCAATGCCACCGGGATCATACCGGCGATGAGGGCAAACGTCGTCATCAGAATCGGCCGCAGTCGAATTGCGCCGGCCTCGATGAGCGCCTCGCGCAGCGGCATCCCCTGCTGCTCACGCGCCTGCTTCGCAAAATCGACCAGCAGGATCGCGTTCTTCGCGACGATACCGCAGAGCAGAATCACGCCAATGAGGCTCATCAGGTTGATCGTGCTACCGGTGATGGCGAGTGCGCCCATGACGCCGATCAACGAGAGCGGTAGCGAGATCAGAATCGCGATCGGATCGAGGAACGAGCCGAACTGGACCACGAGAATGAGATACATCAGCGCAATCGCGACGCCGAGGGCGACGAAGATGCTGCCGAACACCTCGTTCTGCTGCTCCACCTGACCACCCGATGACAAGCGAACCCCGGGGGGCATCGCAATTCCGACCGTCTTGCTGTCGATTTCGGTTTTCACTTCTGTGAGCGACCGCCCAGCGACGTTCGCTTCCACTCTGATCACGTTGTCGCGATTAAGGTGATTCACGACCGCCGGCCCAAGTTCGCTCTTGATGCGCGCGACCTGCTGGAGCGGGATGAGCGTCGCGTTCTGGCCGGTGCCGATCGCCACCGGGAGCATCGCGAGGTCGTTGGCGCGGGCGCGCGCTTCCGGCGAAAGTCGCACAATGACCTTGCGCGTCTCATTCGTCGGGTCGACCCAGTCACCCGCGTCGAGGCCGGCAAAGGCCGGTCGAATCGCTTGCGCTACCTGGGCGACGTTGAGGCCGAGCGCACCCGAAAGCCCACGATCCACCTCTACGGTAAGTTCCGGCTTCTGGCCTTTCGTGCTGAGCCCAACGTCCACCGCGCCGGCCACTGAGTTGACCACGGCCAGGTACTCGTTGGCAACGGCCTGCAGTGCCGCCTTGTCGTTGCCGCGCAACTCCATCGATATCTGCTTCTGCTGTCCGCCGAAGTCGCTCGTAAACACCGCGACACTCGCGCCGGCGATTTGCTTCACTTCCTCACGCATCACGGCACCGAGGTCCTCCGCGTTCAACTGGCCAGCCTTGAGCCGCTCGCCTTTGGGCCTGAGCTTGAGGTAGATGCTTGCTTTGTCCACCGCGCCGTTGGCACCTCCGGCGCTGACAAAACTGTACAGGACCTCTGGGTGCTTGGTGGAGTCTGTGAGCGCGAGCGCTTCCTGCGTTTTCTGTCGCAGATAATCGAGATTGGCCCCCGGCGGCGTCTCGAGGGACAACGTCAGTTCGGCGTTGTCTTCGAGCGGGAAAAAGCTACCGCCGACAATGCCGGTGGCTGGCAATGCGAGCGCCACGACGAACGATGAGACCGCGAGCATGACCATGCTTTTCGGATGATCGAGTGCCCAGCCGATCAGCTTGCGATAGTTGTTCGCCAGTCCGTTGAACCAATGATTGAACTTGTCGAGCTGCTTGGTGATCCAGCTTTTCTGGTGCTCCTCGAGATGCGGATCGGGCCAGTACGCCGAGAGCATCGGGTCGAGCGAGAAGGACACGAACAGCGACACCAGCACCGAGCAGGCGATCGTGAGCGCAAACGGCTTGAACCATTGACCCGACAGTCCCTGCAGAAATGCGATCGGAACAAACACCGCGATGATGGAGAACGTCGTCGCCGCCACGGCAAGCCCGATTTCGTCCGTGCCTTCCCGCGCCGCGGTGTAATGGTCTTTCCCCATCTCCACATGGCGCACGATGTTCTCGCGCACCACGATGGCGTCGTCGATCAGGATACCAATCGCCAGTGACAGGCCCAGCAGCGACATTGTATTGAGCGTGAAGCCGAACGCCCACACGGCAATGAAGCTCGCCAGCACCGACACCGGGAGCGCCAAGCCGGTGATCACCGTGGAGCGCCACGAATTGAGGAACAGGAAGACCACGAGCACCGTCAGCACCGCGCCTTCGATGAGCGCGCTTTGCACGTTATTGACGGAGTTCTCCACCCGCGTGCCCTTGTTCTTCACCACTTCGAAGTTCGCGCCCTTGGGGAGCGTCGGCCGCAGCTCATCCACGCGCTTGATGATCGCGTCGGCGACGGCCGTGGTGCTGTAGCCTTTGGTCTTCTTGACCTCGAGGCCCACCGCATCGCGCCCGTTGAACAGGGAAAGCGTGCGCAGCTCCTCGATACCATCGACGGCCGTAGCGACGTCGCCCAGGCGCACGATACGCCCCCCCTTTTCGGCCACCACGAGCTGCATGAAGTCCTGCGGCCCCTCGAGGCGTCCGCGCAGTCGGATGGTCCGCTCGTCGAGGGTGCCGTTCACGCGACCGACAGGGACCGCCAGGTTGCCCTGCTGAAGCGCGCCGACAATCTGCGGCACGCTGACGCCCGCCGCCTGCATGCGCCGCGGATCGAGGTTCACCGTCAGTTCACGCTTCACGGCGCCAGTCACCGACACGTCCGCCACGCCGGGAATGGCGCGCAGTTCCCGCGAGATCGCCGGATCGGCCAGCATCGTGAGCTGCGCGGGGCTCAGCGAGTTCGACCACATCGACAGGGTCACGATCGGACCGTCGGTGTCATTGAACTTCTTGATGATCGGTTCCTCGAGCTCCGGCGGCAGGTCCTGTCGTTTGGTGGCGATCGCGTCTCGGATCTCCTGCGTGGCTTCCTGCAGATCCTTCGAAAAGACGAATTCCACCCGCACGAGCGCGAACCCGTCGCGCGCCTCGCCATTGATCGACTTGACGCCGGAGATGGACTGGATCGCCTCCTCGATCGGCTCGAGCACCTCGCGCTCCACCTGCTCGGGCGACGCACCGGGATACACCGCCGTCGTGACGACAATCGGCGGCTGAACCTCGGGAAATTCGTCGGTCTGCAGCTGCGTGAGCGCGACTACACCAAAACCGGCGATCGCCAGCATTGCCACGACCGTAAGCAGCGGCTTCTTGATAGCAAAATCAGAAATGAACATGGAGCAACCTCGAAGGGGTGGTTCGGCCTGACACTAATTTTTCTCGTTCGTCACGTTCTTAACGTTCTTCTGCGCTGGCGTGGCGTCCTTGGGCGCCGACACCACGATCATCGTGCCCACCGAGATGCCGCGCGCGGCTCCCAGCAGCACCGTGTCACCACTCGAAATCCCCGTGGTGATCTCCACCGCAGCAGCCGCTTCGTCACGCACGCCAAGCTGCACTTCGACCCGCTCCACCTTGCCGCCTTTCAAACGCATCACGTTCGGCACAATGCCGGTCTGGTCGATCGCGTTCTCGGGCACCAGCACTCCCACCCGCTTCTGCGAGGCCACCCGACCTTCCACGAACAGTCCGGCGACCAACCCACCGGCAGTATTCGGCACCGAGGCCAGTAAGCTCACCTGCTTCGTTTGCGGGTTTACCATCGGACTCACGCGCGTCACCCGGCCTTCCAGCACGCGATCCGAACCGTTCACCGTGAACAGCACCGGCGCACCAACCCGCACGTCACTCAGCGCCGACGTCGGCACCGACGCTTCCACGCGTAAGCTGCGCGGGTCGATCACGGTGAACAGCGCCGACCCCGGCGACACGACATCGCCCGGGCTCACGGCACGCTCCGCCACGACGCCCGCAAACGGCGAGCGGATAATCGTGTTTCGCAGCATCTTCTCGGCCGACGACAAGCGCGCCTTTGCGTCCGCGAGTTGCGCCTGCGCGCCGAGGTTCGCGCGATCGGCGCCTTCCACGTCGCGCTCGGCGATCGCACCGGCCGCCGCCAGCGTCTTCGAGCGTTGCAATTCTCGGGTGGCTTGTTCGGCCGCCAAGGTCGCCTGCGCCACCGCCGAGCGCGCCGAAATCGCGGCGTCGCGTACCGACGCATCGTCAATACGTCCGAGCACGGTGCCGGCGCTCACACGCTCGCCCTGTTCGACATTCGTGGCGAGCACCGCGCCACTCATCTCGGCGCGAATGCGCGCCTCGCGATCGGCCGTCAGCGTGCCGGAAATGGCCGGACCACTGCGCAGCGTGTCGGTACGCGCGACGGCGATGTTGTCGGGACCGATGTTCTGGGCCGTGGCCGCCGCGTTGGCGCCCGGGAGTTTCTTGTCTTTGCTGCACGCGGTTCCCACCAGCGTCGCCGCGAGGAGAGCAAGGGACGCGGATCGGCGAGTCATGGTATTCATCGAGTGGGGCCGGTGGACGAGGTGGGACCCTGCGACAGCGGAAGATAGGGGAGCAACTCGAGACGCTTACGGGCGACCTGGAGATTGCGCGCAGCCTGCGCGCGGTTGGCCAGCGCCTGTTGCAGCTGATTGCGCGTCTCGGAGAGTTCGAGCTGGGTGGAGATCCCTTCGCGGAAGCGCACCTCGGCGATATCGTACGCGCGCTGCGCCTGTTCGGCGGTGCCGACGCTGGCCTGCCAAGAGGCTTCCGACTCCGTCAGTTGCGCCACCGCCTGACGGGCATCGAGCGACGCCCCTTCCTGCGCGAGCCGCAGCCGCTGGCGCGCTTCGATCACCGTCGCTTCGGCGGCCTGCACTTGTCCCCGCACTCGTCCACCCGTGAAGAACGGGTACGAGAGGCCGAGGCCAACGGTCCAGTTCGGGAAGAAATCGCCGAGGCTCTTGGGAAGCACGCCGACGGGATAGGCGAGACGCTGATAGTTCGTGGTGGCCGAAATCGACGGCAGGCGCTGTGCCTTGGTGGCGCGCAGCTGCTGCTGTGCGACCTCGACGCTCTTGATGGCCTGCTTCACGGGAGCACGCGTGCTGATGCCGGTGTCACTGCCTGCGAGGACACGCGACACGGCGGCCTGCACCTGCGGATCGATCGTCAGCACCTCGGTCACATTCACATTCACCGTGGTGATCGGTGCCTGATTGGTCACTGGTGCCGACACCGGAGATTCGGCGATGCTATCGGTGAGCGCGAGCGGCTGATCGGGCGACAGGTTCAGGAGCTGACGCAAGCGCACGTAGGCGAGATCCCGGTTGGTGCGCGACTGCAGCCAGCCGGGCCGCTGATTGTCGCGCGTTACCCGCGCCCGAATGAGCTCGAACTCCGACGCCGACCCGACGTTGCGCGTGAGCTGCACCTGACGCAGCGTGCGCTCCGATTGTACGAGCGACGATTCGGAAATCGCGACGAGGCGGTCGGAGAGGAGGGCGTCGTAATAGGCTTGCGTGACATCGAGCTGCACCTGCGCCTGCGCGCTGGTGATACCGATCTCGGCCGATTCGCGGGCGGCTTTCGCGGCGCGGATGTTCGCCGTGGCGCGGCCGCCGGTGAACAGCGGCTGCGAGGCCGACAGCCCGACGTTGAAGTTGTACTGCGACGCGAAAATCCGCGTGATCGGATTGTCGGCCGCCGACGTCGTGTCGCTTCCGCCGGTCCCGCCGCTCGAACCGCTACTGGAGCGCTGCGCGATAGCGGCAAACTGGTTCTGCAGCTGCTTTTGCCAGTTCATCGTCGTGGCGAGCTGCGGCAGCAGCGCTGATCGCTCCTGCTTGAGCTGGCCTTGCGCGCGGAGTGAGCCGGCACGGGCAATCGCGATCTGCTCGCTCTCACCGGTCGCCAGCGTGAGCGCTTCAGCGAGCGAGAGGGGACGCGGCGCACCGCTGCCGGTCGCGGGCTGAGCCAGGGCGAGACGCGGCGCGAGTACCATCGCAAGCAGCGCGGACACCGTGGTGATCGCCGGCCAAGTACGTGTGCGGCGCAGCGCGCGCGCACCATCGAGAGACATCATTCGGGGACAGTGGTGGAGGTCGAGTGGCGCTCGACCGTACGTGCCGCACGGTGCGCTGGTTCCTGCAAAGCACCGACCCCGCGGAGAAAAATGCGTACGTAGGCACGCAATGTTTCCGGAACAGGCTGGGTGAACATCGTGGGCATGAGGTCACGATTCATGCCGTCGGCATAGAGTGCGCCCATCAGCATCGTGGCCGCGGCGCGGACTTCGGCCGGCGACACCTCGCCGGATTCGGTAATCCAACCGTGACGACGCAGCCGTACCACGTACTCGCGCACATGGGCCATGGCGGCGCTGGGGCCATGCGTGGCGCAATCGGCGGCGTCGGGACGGTGTTCGGCGTCGCTCATCAGCTGGCGTACGATCGCGCGCATACCGACGAGGGCCGTGTGATGTACGGTGACCCAGTCGAGCAGTTCCTGCTCGGGATCAACCGGTTCCTGCGGGAAGGTCGCCTCCTGCTTGACGCGCGAGCACTCGTGCATCATCAGGTCGAGGAGGGCGTCTTTCGAGCCGAACTGGCGGAAGAGCGTGACTTCGTTCACGCCTGCTTCCTCCGCGATCCGGCGGGTAGTCGCTCCACGCCACCCGTGCTGGGCGTACACCCGGGCGGCGGCGTGGAGAATGCGCTGTCTGTGGTCGTCGATCATACCTCAGCTTAATGCAAGTACTTGCTTTCGCGCAAGCGGGCGCGTGCTTGCGCTCGCGTCCCCCGTACGTAGCTCCCGTCATGTGATGCATGGGGACATGGGTGTCGGCGGAGCGTTCGATAGAACGGATCACGCGGAGGCGCAGCGAGCGCAGGGGACGCAGAGGGAGGCAGCGGGAGGCCCCTGTCGTTCGACTCTGTGCTCGCGGCGACCTCTGCGCCTCGGCGTCAGCGAGTTCACGAGACTCATGCGATGGTCACCGCGAACCGTCGCCAATTCTCGGCTTCTCGAGTCCGCCACGTTGGCACGGCGGGGCTCTTGTGGCGGTGCCGCTACGTGGTATCGTGTTTCGATATGACGTGCCCTGTGTTCGTGACCTCGACGTGACCGGATTCCGAGAGCTTGCTCGCGCCGCCGCGGCGGCGATCTCGGCGCGCCCCGACGTGCCGCTGGCCTTGGCGACTCTCGTGCAGGTTGATGGTAGCTCCTATCGCCAGCCCGGCGCCCGCCTGCTGGTGGACGCCGAGGGGCGGGTGCTGGCCGGCGCGATCAGTGGCGGTTGTCTTGAGGGAGACGTGGCGGCAAGAGCGGCCGAGGTCTGTGCGACGGGCCGCGGCGTTCGTCTCATGTACGACCTGCGGGCCGACCTCGAGGCGATCTGGGGGTTCGGCGCGGCGTGTGACGGCATTGCCCATCTGCTGCTCGAGCCGTTGCCCGATCCGTCGTGGCTCACCGAGGTCGAAGCGATTCGCGCTCGGCGAAACAACGGCGCGGTACTCACGGTGCTCGATGGACACGGCGGCGGCGGCAGCTGTGCCGTGCTCGATGGCGATGCGGCGACCGGCTCGTGGCGCCCCATAGGACAGCAGGTTTATTGGACGTCGGAGCCGGAATTGCTGGCGTGCACTCGGGCGGCGCAGCGCACCGGCCATCCAGTACTGCACGACGTGCGCGACGACACCGTGATGCTGTTCATCGAGCCGTTGGTGGCACCAATCGCGCTGCATGTGATCGGCGCGGGGCGCGGGGCCGATGCGTTCGTGCACATCGCGCGCACGCTGGAGTGGGAGGTCACGGTGATCGATCATCGCCCGGCGGTGCTGGCCGAGCTGGGTCTTCCCAGCGGCGTCACAACGCATGTGGCGCGAGCCGATCAGACCGACGCGTTGCAGCCGCTGCTGGCGTCGCTGCCACGCGATGGCCGTACGGCGATCGCGCTGCTGTCGCACATTTTCGACGTGGACCGCGCGTGGCTGGCGGCGTTGCTCCCACTTCCGGTGGCGTACATCGGCGTGCTGGGATCGCGGAAGCGGGCGGGCCAGCTGCTGGACGCGGTGGACGCCGCGTTGCGTGAGCGCGGCACGACCCTGACGGAGCGCATGCGGCACCGCCTCTATGCCCCGATCGGCCTCGACCTCGGTGGCGAGAGTCCGGCCTCGATCGCGCTGTCAGCGATTGCGGAAATCGAAGCGGTCATTCACGGGCGCCCCGCCGGATTTCTCCGGGAGCGTCAGAGCCCGATCCACTCCCGCACGCCAACCCCCCAGGTCTTCGAGCATCAGGGACCGGTATCGTCGCTGGAGGCGCCCCACGCACCCACGCTGATCATCCCGACGCAATGCGACGCAGGGCTCGACGACCGACCGGTTTGACGGTGGCCGGTTTGACGGTGGCCGGTTTGACGGTGGCCGGTTCGACGGTGGCGCGATGACCGTTGCGGGGGTTCTGCTGGCGGCGGGAGGCTCTCGCCGGCTGGGGACCCCGAAGCAGCTGCTCAAATCCAACGGCATGACGCTGGTGGAGCGTGCGGCCCGTCAGTTGCTGGACGCCGGCTGCTCACCGGTGTTCGTGGTGGTCGGCGCTGAGGCAGCTCTCATACGCGATGCGGTCGCTCGTCTGCCTGTTGCGTGTGTTGAAAACGCGCAGTGGGAGCGAGGCATGGGCACCTCCATCGCTTCGGCCGTAGTGAGGCTGAACGATGTACGCTTTGCCTCAGTTCAGGCGGTGTTGATCGCGACTTGCGACATGCCGACGGTCACCGTTGCGCATCTGACGGCGTTGACGTCTGCCTCCATCGCCGTCGGTGCATCATCCCACGACATACGGCGCGTGGCGTCGGCCTATCGCAGCCCCGACGGCGCGATCATTCGCGGCATCCCCGCCGTGCTGCCGCGCGCCGACTGGCCGGCGTTGGCCGCGCTCGACGGCGACCAAGGCGCCCGTGGCCTGCTCCGCGACGAAAAGACACTTACGGTTTTTCTTCGGCAGGGTAATTTCGATCTCGACACCCCGGCCGATGTCGCCGCCTGGCGCGCAACCGATGATGTCTCTCTGCAGGATTCCCGCCCACCATCAGCACCGCCGCCCATGTCTCTCGCTCACACTGCACTGGCCGATCTCGAACACGAGATGGCCAGCACCCGCAAAATGCTGGAGCGCATTCCCGAAGCGCATCTCGACTTCACACCGCACGCGAAGTCGTGGCCACTGGGCAAGCTGGCCAACCACCTGAACGACTTCCCAATGTGGGGCGCCGTGGCGATCACCACGTCGGAGCTCGACTTCGCGCAGCCCATGCCGCCGCAAACGATCCCGACGACTGCCGCCGAGTTCGTGGCCGTATTCGATGAACGGCTGGAAGGCTTGCGTACGGCGCTGGCGACGGTCACCGACGAACAGCTCATGGAAACGTGGACGCTCCGCATGGGCCCTCAGGTTCTCATGGCGCAGCCGAAGCTCGCAGTGCTCCGCACCACTGTGATCAGCCACATGATCCACCATCGCGCCCAGCTCACGATGTACTATCGCCTGTTGGGCGTATCGGTGCCGGGACTGTACGGCCCATCGGCCGACGAGCAGTAAGCGCGTAATGCGGTGACGGCGCCGCATGGCGCCGCACCGTACGGACTCAGCCAACGAGATGCGACAGGACGTGATAGCATTCGGACATTGCAGGATACCGTCGTCGATTACACGGACATCGCAGGGTCTGCGAATATGAAAATCGTATTTGCCATTTTGCTGTTGCTGCATGGTCTCATTCACCTGTCCGGCACGGCGAAGGCGTTCGGCGTGGCGGACATGCCGCAACTCACGCAGCAGATCGGCAAGCCGATGGGCATCGTCTGGCTGTGTGCCGCGCTGTTGTTTGTCGCCACGACCGTCGCCGTGTTTTCCTGGCCCGAGCGCTGGTGGATGATCGGCGGCGCGGCGATTGTCGTGTCGCAGTTTGCCATTCTGTCGTCGTGGACGGACGCGCGGTTTGGCACGATGGCCAATGTGATTGCGCTGGCGGGGGTCATCATCGGGTTCGCATCCGTCGGCCCGTGGAGTCTGCGCGCACAGTTCCAGCGAGACGTGGAGGGCGGCATGCGTCGCACGCAGCCGACGCCGCTCCTTCGCGATGCTGACATCGCGCCGTTGCCGCCCGCCGTGCAGCGATACATCCGCCTGAGCGGTGCCGTGGGACAACCACGTGTGCAGAATTTCCGCGCCCGGTTTCATGGCCGAATCCGAAGCGGCCCGACGGCACGATGGATGCCGTTCACCGGCAGTCAGTACAATTTTTACGATGCGCCGTCGCGACTGTTCTATATGGACGCCACGATGTTCGGACTACCGGTGAAGGTATTCCATCGTTTTGTCGGACCGTCGGCAACCATGCGCGTGAAGCTCGTGGCGCTATTCCCTCTCGTTGACGCGGGCGGGCCGATCATGGACAAAGCCGAAACGGTCACGCTCTTCAACGACCTGTGTGTCTTCGCGCCGGGTGCGCTGATTTCGCCGAACATCACGTGGCAAGCGATCGACGCCAACACGGTCCGCGCCAGGTTGACGAACCTCACCCACACGGTGAGCGCCGTGCTCTCGTTCAATGCCGCCGGCGAACTGATCGACTTCGTCGCCGACGGTCGCGGGGCGGCGAGCGCCGATGGGAAGTCATTTGTCGAGATGCGCTGGTCAACGCCACTCCGCGACTACCGCGCTTTTGGCGCCCATCGCGTGGCGGCCCACGGAGAAGGCGTGTGGCACGCGCCGGCCGGCAACTACGTGTATCTCGAATTTGACCTTGATGAGATCGAGTTCAATGTGAGCGCGACGAACGGCGGCCCGCCTACGGCGCTACCGCCATCGCGGTGATGATGCGCACCAGCGCATCCACGTCACGCAGATCCAATACTTCGCCGGGCGTGTGGGAATACCGCCCCGGCCACGACAGCCCCACGTTCGGCGCACCATAAGGCGCAATGGCGGATCCGTCGGTGGCGCCATGCGTGGTGCCCAGTTGCACGGGAATGCCCTGCGCCCGCGCGGCTTGCAGCACGCGTGCACGTTCCGCGGGCGGCGAGATGGCGCCGTCGTCGAGCCCGCGCAGCACAAAGCCCTTGCCCAGCGGGGCATAGGCAAACGCCGGATCTTCCAACGGCGTATCCGAGCTCACGAACGTGTCCACGCTATAGATCCGCTGCAGCGAACGACCATGATTCGCACCGAACGCGCCGGCACCATTCAGACCGCCTTCCTCACGTACCGACCACACGAACAACACCTTGCGCGTGAGCGTGTTCGGATCGATACGCTGCACGGCATGTAGCAGCGCCGTGCTGCCCGTGCGATCATCGCTCCCACGTCCGGTCAGTCGCGTGCCGCCCAGTCGCGCCGCGCGCTTGTAGCCCGTGACCGCGCTGCCCACGCGCACACCCTGCGCGACCAGCGTGGCCGAATCCACGCCGAACCATGCCGTGCTCACCGCAGGTGCCTTCACGCGCGCGGAATCGCGTGGTACGAACACGCCGCGCAGTGACGGCGCCGCGTCGGCGCTGCCCACACGATCGAAGTGCAATGCCGCTGGCTGTCCTTCCCACGCGCTTGGTACCACACCACCGCGACGTGCCAACCGTACCGTGCCGTCGCGCGCAATCGCGTCCACTTCGAAACTCACTTCGTCCATGTGCGCGATGAATGCAATCGAGTCACGATCGGGGCCGACCGCCACGATGAGATTACCCGCACTATCGACCACCGCGCGCGACTTCGCCCACGCCGGCAGCAAGGCCGTAATCGCCTCACGCACGCGCCACTCGTGCCCAGGCACTCCCGGCAGGTCGGCAATCGCAACGAATGTTTTTTCGAGCGCATCGAAGGCGTCGCGGCGCGGCGCACGCGCCAGCACCGTGGCTCGCGCCGTGTCGAGTGATGGCGCCAGCATGGTTGGCGCACCGGTCATGCCACCGGCGCGTGCGGCATCCTGCAGCAGGGTGCGTACGTCGCTGGCCGCCACCGATTCCACCAGTGAACCGGCAAAGCGTACGGTGGGGGCAATCACGCGAACGCTGTCGAGCCCCGTCGAGGCGATCACGCGGGTGATCGCCCGCTTGGACTGCCCGAGGCGTGCGACCCCGAGCACGCCGGAACTGCCGGCCGCCCTGCCGTCGTCAAACAGCGTGAGCGCATCGACCCGTCCGGCGCGCGCCAGCACCGCAGCCAGTCCCACCCAGCCGAAGCTGCGCTGCGATGAGAGGACATAGATCGTTTCGCCGGGCTGCGATGACGCGGTAGCCGATACGGAAGCCGCTGCACCGGCGCTGGCCACGGCCGCGCAGCCGGCCCGCGCACCAGCCGCCGGTCCTGAGGCGTACCCGGCGTACGTCCACACCGGTCGCCATGCCACGACCGGATCGAGCAGTGAAATACCCAGCGCTTCGGCCTGCGCTTTCGTGCTCGCGCCCACATCAACCCAGAGCTGGTCGACGCCCACCACGGTGGTGTCGCCACGATGCTGTCGGGCGAAGTGTCCGTTGGCAATAGCCACCACACCGGTGACTTCGCCGCGCGCCGTGAGTATGCGCAGCTGGTGGGCCTCATGGAACTGGTCCCACAGCGGGTGCGCGGCCACACCGGTGCGATGGAGACGCACGTAGCCCTGATCGGTGATGCCACTCACCACGAAGGCCGGCACGTCCATCGCGCAGGCGATCACGCGGCGAGGCGATCCGCGGCCCACGCGCTTGACGAGATTGCCCATGTTGTCGCGCGTCCAGCCGGGGAGCACCGTGCGCAACGCGTCGAGGGCATGCGCTTCACCACTCGGCGGCGCAGCCAGCGTGATCCACCGCGCCACGGCCTCGGCGGTCGCCGCGTCTGCCGGTTGCGCCGACTGCGCGGCAAGCGGCGTGGCCACTGCGCCGAAGGCGAGGGTACAGAGGGCGAGATGAATCGAACGATGCACGGCAGGACTCGGGCGTAAGCGGTGAACCGCAAAATGGGCGACACCGGAGGTACGGACACAAGTGTCGCCCGTGAAAAAGCCGGGTCGCTGTGCTAGCGCCCCGGCTTCTTCACGGGCAGTGTGCCCCGTATGAGCTGACCGACTTCAGTTGGCTGGCGGTACCGGCGGCGCCTGATCCATGGCGTCACCACCACGACGCGGGCGTGGCATCGGACCCTGTGGGCCACCCTGCGGGCGCTGCGGATTCCGGGGCATCATGCCGGGGCCCATCTGTCCGCCCATCGGCGGACCACCACGGAAACCCTGACCGCCGCGACCAGCCTGACCCTGACGGCCCTGACGCATGCCGCCCTGACGCATGCCGCCCTGACGCAGGCCGCGCTGACGCAGGCCGCGCTGACGCGTGGCGCCGGCACGACTGCGCAGCTGCTGACGCATGTTGTCCACCTTGGTCTTCTGCGACGACGTGAGCACCGCCCGGACGTCCTGCTGCGTCTTGATGCGCGCCAACATCTGATCGTTGCGTAGACGGCTGAGCTTATCGAGGGCTGCACGTGCACCGGCGATGTTGCCGTCGCCGTGTGTGGCATCGAGCAGATCGGCCTGTGCGCGCATCATATCAGTGGCGTTCGACTTCGGTGCGGGTGCGGCCTGCATGGCTTCAAGACGCGTGACCTGATCATCGGTGAGCTCGAGCTGCGTGCGAGCGCGGAGCAACATCGCGGCCGGATGACCACCACCACGACCACCACCACGACCAGCGCGGGCGCCGGGACCATTGACGCCTGCACCCGGTCCAAACGGCGCATTCTCGGGACCAGTCGCTCTCGGAGCCGGCGCCGCCGCACGAATACGCGGTGCAGGACGCTGCGCAGGAGGCGCTTGCGCCGCGAGCAGCGACGGAACGAGGGCACTCACGGCGAGGGCAAACGCAAAAGAACGGGAATGTGAGCTTCGCATGGGATCTATCTCCAGTATGGGATGCGTTCGCCGAGACAGGCGCCCGCTGCACCCCATTGGACGAGGCGGCGGAGCCGATGTTAAGGCATGCTTCCGTCTCACCCCTTTCTGATCCTCCAATCCAACGGGATGACCCACTGTTGCGTCACGGGGTAGACGCGTTGGGCGCCACGGTGCACTCTCGTCTGCTCTGCTCTGTCCTATTTGCTCGCGTAATCGGCACGCCGCCCCCCGCCCCCGCCCCGACCACTGCGGGGGAAACTGGTTCGAATCCGTCACCACTCTGCTCTTCAAGTATCCTCCGCGCGTCTTCGCACGGGGCGATTTGGTGATGGCACCGGTCGTCCCGGCACTTCTCGTGGGTGCGGCGGCGACGGTTGCATTGCTCATTGTGATCATCGCCTACGCCCGCGTGCGCACGCTACGTCCAGTAGATCGTGCCATTCTCGCGACATTGCGCGCGGCGGCTGTGCTGCTGGTCATCGGGTGCCTGTTGCGGCCTGGGCTCGTCATTGCGTCGGCGGTACCACAACGCAACGTGCTCGCCGTCCTCATGGACGATTCACGCAGCATGCGCATTCGCGATGTCGGCGACAGCACGCGCACCGCCGCATTGCAGCACACATTTGCGGATACGACACCATTGTCGAAGCAGCTGGCGGAGAAGTTTGCGATCCGTCGCTTTCGCTTTGCCGCTGATGCGTCGCCGATTGTCGGCGCGGCGGCGCTCAAGTCGAACGGCACGCGCTCGGATCTTGCGCAGGCACTGAACGACGTGCGGGAAGACTTGAACGGTATGCCGTTGGCCGGTGTGGTGATCGTATCCGATGGTGCAGACAATGGCAGTGGTGCTCTCGATGACGCGCTCCTGGCGTTACGCGCGCGCCGCGTCCCGGTGTTCACGGTCGGTGTAGGCACTGAGCGGTTCGAGCGTGACGTCGCGATCGAACGCGTGCAGTCGCCACGCCGCACGCTGGCCGGTGCGTCGAGTGTCGTGGAGGCCGATGTGCGCATCCGCGGTGCCGGTCGTGATCCGGTGCAGATCACGGTCGAAGCCGACGGACGTGTTGTGGCGACGGAAGCCGCACGCGTGGGAGAGAAGGGTGATCTCACCACCGTGCGCTTCCGCATTCCACCACTGGATCCGGGCGTGCATCGTATCGCCGTGCGCGCCAAGGCGCTGCCCACCGAAATCGTGACCGAGAACAACGAGTGGCAGACCAGCATTGAAGTGCGTGCCGGCCCCGATCGCATTCTGTATCTGGAAGGGGAGCCGCGCCCCGAGTTCGCATTCCTGCGTCGCGCCGTAGCCAACGACAGCGCGGTGCAGGTGGTTGGTCTCATGCGCAGCGCCGAACGGAAGTTCCTGCGCCTTGGTGTCCGCGACAGCCTCGACCTGTTGGGCGGATTTCCCACTAGCCGCGAAGAACTCTTCGGCTACCGCGCGATTATCCTAGGTAGCATCGAAGCCTCGTTCTTCACCACCGAGCAGCTGCGGATGCTGGCGGACTTCGTGAGTTTGCGCGGCGGTGGTCTCCTGGTGTTGGGCGGACGCGCCTCGCTGTCGGAGGGCGGCTACGCGGGCACGCCACTGGCCGACGTGCTGCCTGTCACGATCTCCGCGGGCAGCATCAACGTGGATGGCCCGGCAACGCCGGTGATGGTGCGCCCCACGCGCGCCGGTGAAGTACACGCCGCGCTGCAACTGAGCAATACGCTGGCGTCATCGCGTGCGCGCTGGGATTCGCTGCCGGCACTCACCACGGTGAACCGGCTGGGCGCGCTGCGGGCCGGTGCCACCATGCTGCTGGCTGGCACGGCGGAAGGCGGGCGCAGCGATGTGCCGATTCTGTCCTGGCAGCGATACGGACGCGGCATGAGCGCCGTGTTCGGCGTGCAGGACAGCTGGCTGTGGAAGATGGACACGTCCATTCCGGTGGAGGACGTCACGCATCAAACGTTGTGGCGTCAGCTGGTGCGATGGATGGTCGACGACGCCCCGGCACCGTTCGAAATCATGGCCTCACCGTCGCGCGTGGCGCCGGGTGAGCCGGTATCGCTGCGAGCCCGGGTGAGCACGCCGTACTTCACCGATGTGAACGACGCCACGGTAACCGTCACGATTACATCGCCCACCGGCGCCACGCAGAACGTGCCGCTGGAATGGACGTTGCGCGAAGACGGTACGTACACGGCACGCTTTACGCCGAGCGATACCGGCCGCTACGTGCTCGACGCCGTGGCTGCACGTGGTCGTGATTCGGTGCAGACGGCCACGAGTTCATTACTCGTGGACGAGCGCGGGGCCGATGTCGCGCAAGCGGAGCTGCGCGCGTCGTTGCTACGTCGTATCGCCGAACAGACCGGTGGTCGTTATTACCCGCTGGCGGACGCCGGCAAGCTGGCGGACGATGCGGTCTTCACGGAAGCAGGCGTAACGGTGCGCGAAGCGAAGGACCTGTGGGACATGCCCGCGGTATTCCTGTTGGTGGCGCTGCTGCTTGGCGCCGAGTGGGGATATCGCCGATGGAGGGGACTCGCATGACGCCGTACGTCACACGTGCTTGGATGGTACGGATCGCGCGAACACTGGCGATACATGGTGCGCTGGCCCTGGCGGTGGCGCTCCCGCTGCGCGCCCAGCGCACGCATGTTCTCCTGGTCATCGGCCTGTCGGGAGCGCCGCAATTCAAGCGCTCGTTCGAGACGTCGGCGCAGTCCGTGCGCGATGCCGCGGTGAACCGGTGGGGCGTGAGCGATTCCAGCCTGATCGTGCTGACCGAAGACTCCACGCGCACGGCGCTGTCGTCGGGACGGTCCACGCGCGAGAACATCGCACAGGCGTTCCTGCGCTTGTCGTCGCGCGTGCAGCCGGGCGATGTGCTGTTCGTGATGCTCATGGGTCACGGAAGCGGCGAGGGCGCGCAATCCAAGGTGAACCTGCCGGGACCGGACGCCACCGCGGCTGAGTATGCGTCGTGGCTGGCCGGCTTTAGCAAGCAACAGGTGGTGTTCGTGAACGCGGCCACTGGCAGTGGTGATTTCGTGCCTGTGCTCAAGGCACCGAACCGCGTGGTCGTGACCGCGACCAAAACGTCAAGCGAGCGCAACGAGTCGGTGTTTCTGCAGTACTTCGCCGGCGCACTTGGCATGGACGCCGCCGACGCCGACAAGGACGGTCGCCTGTCGGTATTCGAGGTGTTCCGCTTCGCCCGTACGGAAGTGGGCAAGGTGTACACCAGCTCGAATCGCATGCAGACCGAGCACGCGCTGGTGAGCGACTCGCTGTTGGCCACACGTGTGGCATTCGGCCAGACGGCGGCCTCGGCCGATCCGCGTATCGCCGCCCTCATCGCCGAACGTCAGGCGCTCGAGTCAGCGGTCGCATCGCTGCGCTCGCAGAAGGCCACCATGACCGCCGCGGCGTATGACGCAGCGCTGGAGCGCCTGCTGCTGTCGCTGGCAGAGAAGACGAAGGCGATTCGCGCCGCGGGAGGTGGCAAATGAAGCGTTCTGCATGGTTGCTGGCTGCCGCGTCAGTACTGACGCCGATGGCACTCACGCCGATGGCGGCCTGCGGTCAGGATCGCGCCGCCGCGCAACCGGTCGTGCGCGTGGCCCAGCGTGTGCCG
>JBBQAK010000405.1:0-3650 GCA_038316215.1 Gemmatimonadales bacterium
CCATGATCGGCACGAAGGGCACCCATGGCGTACGAAAGGGACGATCGAGTTCCGGAGAACGCTTACGCAGTACAAGGATTCCGATGCACACCGTGGCGAACGCCGCGAGGGTACCACCGGACACGAGCTCGCCGAGCAAGCCGAGGGGGAAGAAGCCGGCGATGAGGATCGCGATCGTACCAACGATCCAGGTGGACGCGGCCGGCGTCTGGTACTTGGGATGAACCTTGGCGAAGATCTTCGGCAGGAGGCCGTCACGCGACATCGTGTAGAAAATGCGCGGCTGGCCCATGAGCATCACCAGTACGACCGACGACAAACCAGCCACGGCACCGATGTTCACGAGATACTCTAGCCACTTCAGCTGCGGAACCGCTTCGAGCGCGGCCGACACCGGGTGAGCGACGCTCAGCGACTGGTAGGGCGCGAGGCCGGTCATGACCAGCGACATCAGGATGTAGAGCACCGTGCAAATCAACAGCGACGAAATCATGCCGATCGGCAGGTCACGCTGCGGATTTTTTGCTTCTTGTGCGGCCGTGGACACCGCGTCGAAGCCGATGTACGAGAAGAACACGATCGGCGCGGCGCGCAACACGCCGGAGACACCATACTTCGTGCTCCCGTCCGCGTTCGTCACCATGTCGGGGATGAACGGGTGCCAGTTGTCCGTGTTGATATAAAAGAAGCCGAAGCCGATCACCAACAGCACGATCGTCATCTTGATCGTGACGACGACGTTGTTGAACGTGGCAGATTCCTGCACACCACGCACGAGCAACATGGTGAGCCCCAGAATGAGCAGGATCGCCGGGAGGTTGATCAGGCCGTTCACGACGTCACCGCCCGCTGCGGTGCAGGCGTCGCGGGTGGCGAAGGCGGCCTTGGTCGCCGCATCAACGAAGACGGCACCGGTGTTGGTGTCCACGCAGGTGAACGCGCGGACCACGTGATGCCCGTTTTCCACCGTGAGCGGAGCGGAGGCGAATGCCGCGGGCACGTGAATACCGACACCACTCAACATCGCGCTGAAATATCCCGACCAGCCCACCGCCACCGTGGCCGCGGCGAACAGGTACTCGAGCACGAGATTCCATCCGATGAACCACGCCACGCCTTCACCCATCGTCGCGTAGCTATAGGTGTACGCCGAGCCGGCGATCGGAATCATCGACGCAAACTCCGCATAGCAGAGTCCCGCGAAGAGACAGGCAAGTCCGGCCAGCACGAAGGACAACGACACGCCGGGCCCGGCGAAATTAGCGGCCGCTGTCCCCGTGAGCACGAAGATGCCGGCGCCGATGATGGCGCCGATACCGAGCATGGTCAGGTTGAGCGCACCAAGCGTTCGCTTGAGGCCACCCTCAGAACTGGCGGCCTCGGCGCGGAGCGCCGTGATCGACTTCTTGGACCAGATTCCCATCGATCGGGGGGTTGGGACAGGGTATGGTGGAACGCGGATGCCTGTGACCGACATCCGCGCAGGGCGGGACCACGGAGCGACGCCGATCGTTAGAGCGAGTAGTTCGGCGCTTCGCGGGTAATGGTAACGTCGTGCGGGTGCGATTCGCGCAATCCGGCCGTCGTGATGCGCACGAACTCGGCTTCGGTGCGAAGCTGCTCGATCGTCGCGCAGCCAACGTACCCCATACCGCTGCGCAGCCCGCCGATCATCTGGAAGATCACATCGCCCACCGCGCCCTTGTAGGGAACGCGTCCCTCGATGCCTTCCGGCACGAGCTTTTTGGGCGACATCTCCCCATCCTGGAAGTAGCGATCGGCCGATCCGTCCTGCATGGCCGACAGTGAACCCATGCCACGGATCATCTTGAACCGGCGTCCTTCCAGCAGGAACGACTCACCCGGACTCTCCTCGGTCCCCGCCAGCATGGAGCCCATCATGACACTCGAGGCCCCGGCGGCCAGCGCCTTCACAATGTCGCCCGAGTACTTCACGCCACCGTCGGCGATCACGGGGACATCGCCCGCGCCTTCCACCGCGTCCATCACGGCCGTCAGCTGCGGGACACCGACGCCGGTCACCACGCGCGTCGTACAGATCGAGCCCGGACCGACGCCGACCTTGACGGCATCGACGCCGCGCTCCACCAGCGCGGCCGCCCCGGCCCGCGTGGCGACATTACCGGCCACCAGCTGCACTTCGGGGAAGGCTTCCCGCACTTTCGCGGTGGCCTGCAACACGCCTTCGCTGTGCCCATGCGCCGTGTCGATGACCAGCACATCGACACCGGCCTGGATCAGGGCGCTGGCGCGATCGAGGTAGTCCCCCCCGGCGCCAAGCGCCGCGGCCACACGCAGCCGGCCGTGGATGTCCTTGTTCGCGTCGGGATACTGACGACGCTTATGGATGTCCTTCACAGTGATCAGTCCCTTGAGCACGCCGTGCTCGTCGACCACCGGTAGCTTCTCGATACGATGCTTGCCCAGGATGCGCTCCGCTTCGTCGAGCGTGGTACCGACGGGAGCGATCACCAGGTCTTCCGACGTCATCACATCGCGAAGCGGGCGATCGAGGTCGCGCTCGAACTGCAGGTCGCGATTGGTGAGAATGCCGACCAGCAATCCGCCGGCATCGACGATGGGCACGCCCGAAATCTTAAAGCGCATCATCAGCGCCACGGCTTCCCGGAGCGACGCCGTGGGCGAGAGCGTAATCGGGTTCAGGATCATGCCGCTTTCGCTGCGCTTTACGCGATCCACTTCGGCCGCCTGCCGGTCGATCGACATGTTCTTGTGCAGCACGCCGATCGCGCCGAATCGCGCCATCGCGATCGCCATCTCGCTCTCGGTGACCGTATCCATGGCGGCCGACGCGAGGGGCACGTTCAGCGTGATGCCGCGCGTAAAGCGCGAGACGATGCTGACTTCCCGCGGATGCGTCAAGGAGTGACGTGGGGCGAGGAGCACATCGTCGAAGGTCAGCGCGAGATCGTCGCGCACGCGGATCTGCGCCCGCGCGCCGTTGTGGGCGCTGCCAGTCTGGGAACGCGAAAGCCCGCTCGCCGACGTGGAGTCGGCTGCGGGCTGTTGCTGCTGCGTCGGGTGGTCTGTCGTCGAGGGTGCCATCATGAAGAGTAGACGGCCTCCGCGGCGCTGTCCAGCGGCTAGCGTCCGGCCATTTTCCGAAGACGACGACGAAGCCGCACCGGCAGGAAGAATCCGGCGGCACTGGCGAGACGCGCGAGATTCACGTCTTCGAGTTCCTCCGGATCCCCGCGCCAGTGATCCATCAGCACGCTAGGCCCCGCATGGGCGACCAGGCGCTGTAGCGCGGTCATGAGCAGGAACAGGTCATCGACCTCACCGAGAAACGGGATGAAATCCGGAATAAAGTCGATCGGCGACACCATATAGACGGCGGCGGCCAGCACGAGCAAGCGGTCAAACTTGGACACGCGACTGTCTGCGACCAGCCCGAGGAGCAGGCGCAGATACGACGGAATCTGCCGGATCGCGCGCAACACCGATCGTTTCATACCGGTCCGCGGACGGGCCAGCTCGTCATCATCGTCGATCGGACGGCGCCGACGGGGCCTGCGGGGTGCGTCCTCATCGGGATGCGGCGTTTCCTTGGGGCCGCGCCCCGTGAAGAGGCCGCGCTCCGGACGACCAGCCCGGCGATCGGCGTC
>JBBQAK010000339.1:0-4485 GCA_038316215.1 Gemmatimonadales bacterium
GCTGGTGCTGCTCCTGACGGGGACATACGGGCAGCTCCTCGACTACGTGGTGTTCGCTGACTGGATCTTCTTCGGCTCCACGGCGGCCACGGTGTTCGTGTTGCGGCAGCGCTATTCGCGTGGCGATGCGCGCCGTGACACGCCGCCATTGGTAAAGACACCGGGCCATCCGTTCACGACCCTGATCTTCATGGCGGCGGCCATCTACGTCGTGATCGGGTCGATCGTCTCGAACCCCGGCAATGCGGCGCGCGGAGCCGGACTCCTCGCGCTCGGCGTGCCGGTGTATTGGTACTGGAACGCACGCCGCGCATCATCGCGACCACCGACACCTCTATGACCGAGACCGCAATCGTCACGGCGCGCGTCGCCGCGCTGTACGTCCATCCGCTCAAGTCGGCGGCCGGTATTCGCGTGTCGGAGCTCATGCTCGACGAGCGTGGCGCCGTGGGCGACCGACGATGGATTCTTGCCGACGCGAACGGCGAGATGATCACCGCGCGCGAAACGCATCGCCTGCTGCTGATTCGCCCGTCGTTCCTGTCGGACGACCGCAACGGCGGCATTCGACTCACAGCCCCCGGACAGTCGCCACTGGACGTGCCGCTCGAGGCGGTCGATTGTACGGCGCCGACGCACCTCGTACGCGTGTGGGACGATGACGTGGTTGCGCACGATGCCGGTGATGTGGCCGCGGCTTGGTGTACCGCTGCCGCCGGACGTGCCTGCCGCCTCATGCGTCTCGCCGACGTGGACCGTCGACCGCTCGCGTCGCGCTTCGCCGGGTCGATCGATGCGCAAGCGCGCTATGTCGCGATGTCTGATGGCGCGCCGCTCCTGTTGCTTGGCATGGCCAGTATCGATGCGCTTAATACCCGCCTGCTTGAAAGCGGCCACGCCGAGATAATGGATCCGCGCCGGTTCCGCGCGAACGTGCTGGTGATCGGCACGCGTCCACACGACGAGGATACGTGGCGCGATATCCGCATCGGGCGCGTGGCGCTGAGCGTCGGCTCCGCATGCACACGCTGCGTGCTGACCACGGTCGATCCGGATTCAGCGGAAAGCGGTCACGAGCCGCTGCGCACCTTCGCGCAGTATCGGCGAGCGGACGGCGGGGTAATCTTCGGCATGAACACGACGCATCGGGACGTGGGTTCGATTCGCGTGGGCGACGAGGTGCAGGTCGTCAGCCTGCGGTCGCATCAGGAGCCGAAAGAAATTCGGTGATCGCGGCAATCGTGATCGGGTCGCGCAGAATCCGTCGGTGTCCGACACGCTCAACTGGCAGCAGGGCAGCCCCCGGCCAGAATCCTACCATCCGCTCCGCATCGGCAAAGGGCACCTCCCTGTCGTCGATCGCATGGACCACGAGCGCGGGGACCTGCACCGAGCGCAACGCGCCTTCGAGGTCGTTGGTGCGCCGCGCGCGGCGATCCGACGTCGCGCGTCGCGGACGAAATGATCGGTCGCCTTTGGCGGCAGATGCATCGCGGCGGTGAATCGGTGCAAAACGTCGTGCAACGACGAAGGGCTCGCGATCAGGGCCGCGCGCGAGACGGAGAGTCCGGCCGACAGCGCGAGCGCGATACTGCCGCCACCCATGGAGTGTCCAACCGCCGCGTGCAAGGGACCGACCTGTGTGCTGACCTCGATCAAGGCGTCCGCGAAGCGATAGGGATCGGACTGCTTCCCACGCGAATGTCCGTGCCCTGGCGCATCGATGGCGACCACGCTGAAGCCGCGGATGAGCAGGGCAGGGGCGAGGGCGGCAAACTGCGTCGCCCGACCTTCCCATCCGTGAATCAGCGCTACCACGGGACCGTCGCCGGCGCGCAGCACGGACAGGCCGCTCGACCAGCGTTCGCGTGTAGCCATCGCTTCGAACGGCAGCTCCCATTCGCGCGGCGCGAACTTGCGCGGCGTCGAGAAAATCCGGCGGCTCAATCGTGAGGCGAGTGACGGCGCGACGCGACCGAGGGTACGGTTTGCCCCGCGGATGATGCGGATGCCGACGGGGATGTCCTTGGCCATGCCGCAGTATCGCTGAGACGCACGACGGGCGGCCACCCTTAGGCGACCGCCCATCGCGTTCAGCTCCCCCTCCCCAGGGGCCCTACACCGTGCTCTGACCGTTCAGTACAACTGCACCCAGCTGCGTTCCTTGGTGCGCGTCAGGATCGCCGATCCGCGCAGGGCGGACTCCACGGCACACTTGGACCAGTTGAACGACGAGTTACCCACGATGTCACTGCCGTCGGTCACGTCTGCGTTACGTGACATGATGCTGCCCCACATGTCGAACGTGCCGTTGCCCTTCGTGATATCGTCCCGAGCGATAATCAGGCCAAACCATTGGAAGTTGCCAGCGAGTCGGATGTCACCATTCACGAGAAGAATCCCTTGACCGCGACCCTTGGTGAGTTGGAGTGATCCGCTCGCATAGATGATCGGGAAGTAGTCGGTGCAGCCGCCCACGAATCCGTTGCCGCTGCGGAGCGGCTCGCCCCAGTTCGACGTGCTCGAGATATCGCACGTCGTTGCCGTGCCGACCGGCTCGGGTCCAAGATTGCCGGCCGGGAGCGTGATGTCGGCGTTGGCCACCAGCGTGTTCCAACTTTCCGTACCGTAGCGGACGTACGTATTCGAGTCGGCCGCGGCGGCACTCTGGTTCATGCCGCCGGTGACCATATTCGGCTTCTGAACGGTCGCCGTTTTTCCCGTGGCGTAGCTGATGGCGAACGTATCACGTCCTGCAATGTTGGCGCACTGCGTCCATCCCGCCGGATCGGTATTCCTACCGGTAATGGACGCGGACCCTTTCACGTCGATGTTGCCGGCGGTCACGATCGCACCACCCGGGTTGATCGTCGGATAGGCGATACGCACCACCATGTGCGTCTGGCGCTGCGATTCGAGCGCGCCGTTGCCGATGTTGGCGCGCCCGACCGAGACCACCCAGAACGTGGTCTCCGTCAAACGCTGCACCCGCACGCGGGCGGTGTCTCCCTGCGCCACGAACACATTCGTCGAATCGATGGCGCCGATGGCCATCCCCTTCGGCGCCGGCAAGTTGCGCGCGCGATCCCACTTCGAGATCTCCTGATTCAGCCCGAACTCGGCGACGGCAAACGCGCGCTGCTCGACTAGCGTGTTGCGTCCCGCACGGAAGTCCTGCATCGCGCCGAGCACGGCGCCCGTCGAGAGAATGGCGAGCACCACCACCACTACCAGCGTAATCAGCAGCGCCGTGCCGCGACGGACCCGCGTCGTGCGCGTCGCCTCGGTAGCCTGCTCTTCATGCGAAGTCACAGATCTCGTCATTGACGGTTCCTCAGGGCGATGCGAAAGGCGAGTGAATCGGTGTTGCGGGTACCACTGCCGCCCACGCCGCCGGAGCTATTCGCTCCCCTGGCGCGCAGGATCATATCGATACGAGCGACACTGCGGCCCAGCGCTGGGTTTGTCACCGCGAGTCCGAGGCTGTCGAAATAGGTGAAGCGAATGCCGCCGTTCGAGCCGCTCGGCGCTTCGTACGGCCCGCTCACCGGCGTATTCCCCTGCCAGGCGCCCCCAAGGTATTCCGATCGCGTGAGGTAGAAGCGGCCGCTGCTCTGGGCCGTGAGCTGGTAGCGCGCACTTCGTGTGAAGCGCAACGCCGAACCCACCTTGATCGAGTCGGGAAGGTTCGCCGACAGCGTCACGCGGAATCGGGGCTTCCCTGCATCGAGGACCGCGTCGGTGAACGGCGAGAGCGGGCAGAGGGCTGTGCTTTGCGACACGGCGGTGATCCGGAGCGGCACCCACACGTCGTCTTCGGCACCGCGGGACAAGCTGTCGTTGAAGGCCCACACCGTGTCGCCGGCCTGCGGCGATGCGTACCAACTGGTGATCGTACTGCGCGCCATGTTCAGCGGCGGCAAGTCGAGCGTCGTGTTATTTGGACGGGCGCACGCAATCGACGCGCCGAGCACCGCACGGAAGGTGAGCGCGGAGCTGCTGAAGGTGGTGAGGTCACCGCCCGACGAGGAGATCGAGCGAAGATCTGCCGGCACCAGGTTCATCGCCGAGCGCAGCTCGCGCCGCATTCCCATCTGCTCGTTCGTGCGCTGATAAAAGCGCTGCTGACCCAACATGAGGCGGGATACGATAATGCCGATCACCGAAAGAATGGTCATCGTGACCAGCATTTCGATCATCGTGAATCCTCGGCGACGCACGGGGGTCAATCGCGGCATGGGATCACCGTCGAGTAAATGAGCGTCTTGGTGCGGCGGGGAATCTTGATCTGCACGGCGATGGATTTGATGTTGCGGCCGTCGGTGACGGTCCACGATTCCTGCACACCACGTGTTGTGCTGCTCCCGGTTGCCGCGCCCGCCGCGAGCTGCGCGCAGGACAAGCTGGTGAGCGAGTCGAGGCGAGATTGGGCGACACTGGCGGCGATGGACTGCCGCACGCCGCCGCCCATTTGATTGGCGACCG
>JBBQAK010000081.1:0-12100 GCA_038316215.1 Gemmatimonadales bacterium
CTGGGTCGCGGTCCGTTCGTGGAGAAGGTGGCCGAGTTCGTGGAGCATACCGGCGGCGAGATCCTGAATCAGCTCAAGGCGATCGGGTCGAGCGCCGACTGGTCACGCACCGCCTACACGTTCTCCCCGGCGCTGTCGAAGTCCGTGCGTGAAGCGTTCGTGCGTCTGCACGAGGACGGGCTGGTGTATAAGGGGCACCGGGTGATTCATTGGTGCCCGCGCTGCGGGACCTCGCTGTCGGATGAAGAGGCGGAGTTCACCGACACGACGGGCAAGCTCTATCACCTCAAGTACACGCTCGCCGACGACCCGACGCAGTCGATCTCCGTGGCCACCACGCGCCCGGAAACGATGCTCGGCGACGTGGCCGTGGCTGTGAATCCCGACGATGAGCGCTACCAGGCCATGATCGGGAAGGATGTCGTGCTGCCGATCAACGGCGTGCGCATTCCGATCATTGCCGACACGTATACCGACGCCGCCTTCGGCACCGGTGCCGTGAAAATCACGCCGGCGCACGACGCCAACGACTTTGAAGTCGGCAAGCGCCACGGTCTGGCAATGCCGGTCGTCATCGATGCCGAAGGCATCGTGCGTGAAGTCGAAGACGCCGCTGGACGCGTGCCAGCGGCGTTGTCGGGGCTTGATCGTACCGAGGCCCGTACCGCCATCGTGGCGATGCTCGATGCGGCCGGTGCGCTAGTGAAGGTCGAGCCGCACGCGCACGCGGTGCGTCATTGCTACCGCTGTGATACGGTGGTCGAACCGCGCCTGTCCGACCAGTGGTTCGTGCGCATGCGTCCGCTGGCCGACAAGGCGCTCGACGTGTTGCGCGGCGGAGAGCTGCGCATTCTGCCGGATCGCTGGGAAGCGGTGTACGTGAACTGGCTGGAAGGCATTCGCGACTGGAACATCTCGCGACAGATCTGGTGGGGCCATCGCGTGCCCGTGTGGTACTGCGACAATCCCGCCTGCTCACAGGAGCCTATTGTATCGCGCACCGATGTGACCGCCTGCCCGTCGTGCACCGGCGGCGTGCGTCAAGACGACGACGTGCTCGACACCTGGTTCTCGTCGTGGTTGTGGCCCTTCTCCACGCTTGGCTGGCCCGACGAGACGCCGGATCTCAAGGCGTTCTATCCGGGCGACGTGCTGGTCACGGCCCCGGAGATTTTGTTTTTCTGGGTGTCGCGCATGGTGATGTCGGGTTGCTGGTTCCTTGACCAGACGCCGTTCCACACCGTGTACCTGCACGGCACGGTGCGCGACATGCAGCACAGGAAGATGTCGAAGTCGCTGGGCAACGGCATCGATCCACTCGACGTGGTGAAACTGTACGGCGCCGACGCGCTGCGCTGGACGATGGTGGCCGGTCTCGGCCTCGGCGTCGATGTCATGCTCGACCCCAACGATCTCGAGAAGTCGTTCGCACCAGGGCGGAATTTCTGCACGAAGCTCTGGAATATCGGACGCTTCCTGTTGTCGCGCGTGGGTACCGATCCGCTGCAGCCATTGTCGTCGATCGCGCCCGAGCGACTCACCGCCGCCGATCAGTGGATCCTCGATCGTCTGGATCAGGCCATCCTCGACTGCGATGTAGCACTGGGTCCGCCGCGACCAGCGAACGGAGCGACGTGGACCGACGCGGAGCGTGGTCGCGGGTTGCGGTTGTCCGAGTACGCGGAGGCGGCGCGCCGGTTCGTGTGGAACGAGCTGGCCGACTGGTATCTCGAAGCGCTCAAGCCGCGCCTGTACGCCACCGAGGGTGAGGATCGCGAGGTGGCGCGGACCGTGCTCGCGCACGCCTTTGACGGTGCGCTACGCTTGCTCCAGCCGGTGGTCCCCTTCATTACCGAAGCGCTCTGGCAGCAGCTGCCCAACACGCCAACGGGAGCGTTCCTTGCTCAGGCCGCATGGCCGGTGGCGCGTCGGGCTGATGGTGCGGCGGCCACCGAGGCGCAAGCGTTCGAATACGCCCGTGATGCGGTTCAGGCGATCCGCAGCGTGCGTTCGGAGTACAACGTGAATCCGGGGGCGTGGGTGGACGCGATGCTGGTGGCCCCCGCGGGCATTGCGGAGCTGCTGGATGCGCAGCGCGATACGATCGGCTCGCTGGCGCGCGCGCGCGTGGCGATGGCGTCGGAGAACCCCGGGGGCGCGTCGGCGCAGCTGTTGCTGCGTGACGGCGTGGAACTGGTCGTGCCGCTGGCCGGCATGGTCGACCTCGAGAAGGAGAAGCAGCGCTTGCAGGCGGAACTCACGCAATTGGAGACGCAGTTGAACGCGCTCGACGGACGTCTGGCCAACGAGAAGTTCGTGGCCAAGGCACCGCCCGCGCTGGTGGAGGCGGAGCGCGCCAAGGCCGAGGAATGGCGGGCGCGCTGTGCGCTGATGCGCAGCAAACTCGGTACGTTCGGCGCGTGAAGTCCGTGAGGAAGGCCGTCATGATGGCGGCCACGCTGCTGCTGCAGACTGCGTGCGCGAATCAGTCGGCGCCGCCGGGCGGTCCGCCCGATCTGGCGCCGCCGCTCATTCTGAAAGTGTCACCCGAGAACAACGCGGTCGGTGCGACGCCGAAGGCGGTCGTGCTGCGGTTCGACGAGGTGATCAGCGAGACGCCGAAGGGCGCGAAGGACATCGCGGATCTGGTGTTCATCAGTCCGAAGAGTGGCGTACCGAAGGTGGACTGGGGGCGAACCAAGATCGAGATCCGCCCGTCGAAGGGATGGAAGCCCAATACCGTGTATTCGGTCGTGATCAAGCGCGGGTTGCAGGACCTGCGCAACAACGGGATCGACAGCACGATCCAGCTGGTGTTCAGCACCGGCGGACCGATTCCGACCACGCGCATTGCCGGCGTCGCGTTTGATTGGGCGGCCGGTAACGGCCTCGCGGGCGCGTTGGTCGAAGCCATCGCCCCGGACAGTACGACGTATCAGGTGGTTGCCGACTCCGCCGGCCGCTATGTGTTGCAGTACCTGCCGCCGGGCCCGTATCTGCTGCGCGCGTATGGCGACCGCAACACCAATCGCAGTCTCGACCCCATCGAAGTGTGGGACTCGGTGAGTGTGACGCTGACGCAGTCGGCGGACATCGAGTTCTACGGGTTTTCCCACGACACGGTGGGATTGCGCGTGTCGGAAGTGACGCCGCAGGACAGTCTGGTGCTCAAGGTGGTCTTCGACAAACCGTACGCCCCCGGGCGCCTCTTCGGCCCGGAAGACGTGATCATCAAGCGCGCCGATTCTTCGCTCGTACGGGTGAAGGCGGTGCAGACGATCCCTGAGCGCAGTCAGGCGGACTCGCTGCGTGCGAGAGTGCGCGCTGACTCGCTGGCACGCGTGGCGACCCTGCGAGACTCGACACCAGCGTTGCGCGCCCGGACCGATTCACTGGCGCGTGTGAAGCGCGCCGACAGTCTGGCGGCCGTGGCCCGGACCGAGCGCGAGGCGCGTGCCCGCCTGGCGGCCCGTCGCGGCCGTGCTGCTGCCCCGATCGATACGACGCCACCGCCGAAACTCCGTCGTCCGTTGTTGTACAAGGAGATCTACGTCACGCTCGATACCGTGCTGCAACCGCAGAAGCAGTTCCGCTTGAGCGTCGCCAATCTTCGCAGTCTCTCGGGGACGGTGCGTTCGCCGGCGCGCACCTTCACGACGCCGCGCGCGCCCAAGCCGGACAGCACGCAGGACAGTACGAAGCGTGATACCGCGGCCGCGCGGCCGGCGGTACCTCCCGCCCCACGCGACACGATTTCGCCGCTCGGGTCGCCGACGTTGTCGCAGGTCATGCGGTCGCGCGTTCGCACACTGTTTGGTGGTTCGTGATGGAGTCGGCCGCTGTGGCATCGCCAGTCCCCGCCCTCTTCATCGATCGCGACGGTACGCTGATCGCCGATGCGCACTACCTTGCCGATGCAAGCCGCGTCCAGCTGCTCGCCGGCGCGGCGGCGGCGGTGGCGAAGGCGAACGCGGCGCACGTGCCGGTCGTGATCGTGACGAACCAGTCGGGTATCGCTCGCGGATTGATCACCAACGCGCAATACGAAGCGGTGCGTGATCAGACCACGACGTTGTTGAGCGCGGGCGGTGCCGCGGTGCTGGCCACGTACCACTGTCCGCACTGGGGGCATCCGAAGGAGCCGTGCGACTGCCGCAAGCCCGGCCTCGGCATGTACCGCGAGGCGGCCGCGGCTCATCAACTCGACCTCATGCACAGCGCGTACATCGGCGACCGCTGGCGCGATGTGCAGCCGGCGCTCGCCACCGGCGGCATCGGTATTTTGGTGCCGGGAATCGAGACGCCGTCAGCCGACGTGGAGGAAGCCCGTTCTGCGCTCTCCGGCCGGATCTTCATGTCGGACAACATTCTGGAAGCCGTGTCGATTGCGCTGGCGATGATCACCACGCGCACGCCGCTGCAGTCGACCACACGAGCGGAGTAGCTTGGGCGCGATGACGATACCGACCACGCCCCACGCACCCGCGCGGATCTCCGTGCTCGCCTCAGGCGGTGGGTCGAACCTGCAGGCGCTGATCGACCACTTTGCCGGCCCAGCGGCCAGTGCCGGCATGATCACGTTCGTGGCCTCGGAGCGCGAGAGCGCGGGCGCGCTCGATCGCGCTCGCGCTGCGGGCATCGCGACGGGGGTGCTCGACGCACCACTCGACAGCGATGCCATTCTGTCGCTGCTCGAAACGGCGAAAACCGATGTGTTGGTGCTGGCAGGCTATCTGAAGCTGGTGCCCGAAGCCGTCGTGCGCGCGTTTCGCGGTCGCATGCTCAACGTGCACCCCGCACTGCTGCCGTCGTTCGGCGGCCCGGGCATGTTCGGCAAGCGCATTCACCAGGCGGTGCTCGACCACGGGGCCACACTCACCGGCGTCACCGTGCACTTCGTCGACGAACACTTCGATCGCGGTCCGATTATCGCCCAATGGCCGGTACCGGTGCTTCCCGGTGATGATGCTGCAGTGTTGGCCGCCCGCGTGTTGCGCACGGAGCATCGTCTGTTGCCATTGTGCGTCGAGGCGGTGGCGTCCGGCGCGATTGTGCTGGGCGATGACGGTCGCGTGCAGGGGCACCTGGTAACTCCAGTGGACGTCGCGCGGCTCTTCCCAACCTGATGGTCTCCGAATGCACTCCCGTCGTCCTTTTCCTACTCCCGATCCCGTCTCCATGCGCGCGCTGCTTTCCGTTTCCGACAAGTCCGGCCTCGTCCCCTTCGCCACCGGACTCGCCCAGCAGGGATACGAGTTGGTCTCCACGGGAGGAACGGCCAAGGTACTGCGTGACGCCGGCCTCGCGGTGCTGGACGTCAGTGAGATCACCGGGTTTCCGGAGATGCTCGATGGACGCGTGAAGACGCTGCACCCGGTGATTCACGGGGGTCTGCTGGCGCGACGCGATCTGCCAGAGCACATGGAGGCCATCAAGGCGCACGGCATTGGTACCATCGATCTCGTGGTCGTGAATCTCTATCCGTTTCGCGAAACGGCCGCGAAGCCCCGTGTGCATCCGGAAGAAGTGATCGAGAACATCGACATCGGCGGCCCCTCGATGCTGCGCTCGGCGGCCAAGAATTTTGCGTCGGTGTGGGTGATCGTTGACCCGACCGATTACGCACATGTGCTGGAGATCGTCCAGTCGGGCGGCGACGACCTGGCCTTCCGGACGTTGCTGGCCGAGAAAGTGTACGCGCACACGAGTAGCTACGACGCGGCCATCGCACAGTGGTTCGCGCAGCAGCGTGGCGAGCCGTTCCCCGACCGATATCCGCTGGCCTTCGAGAAGCAGCAGGCGTTGCGCTACGGCGAGAACCCGCAGCAGCGCGCGGCGTTCTACGTAGAGAAGCCGGGCGCCGGGTTGGGCGCCTTGGTGCAGAAGGGTGGCAAGGAATTGTCGTTCAACAACCTGCTCGACCTCGAAGGCGCGCTGCTGGCCATTGAGCCGTTTGCCGATCAACCGGCGTGCGCGATCATCAAGCACACCACGCCGTGCGGCGTCGCCACGGGTATCGACGCGCTCTCCGCCTACAAAAAGGCCCTGGCCTGTGATCCCGTGTCGGCGTTCGGCAGTGTGATCGCGTTCACCGTGCCGGTGGATGTGGCCGCGGCGGAAGCGATCTCCAGTCTGTTCGTGGAGTGCATCGTGGCGCCGTCGTTCGCCGACGACGCCGTCGAGGTGCTCGTCCGCAAGAAGAACCTGCGGGTGCTGGAAGGACGCGCGAATTGGCCCACGGGCGGAATGGATTACAAGCGCGTGCGTGGCGGCCTACTGGTGCAGGATCGCGCACCGGCGCCGATGGAACCGGCGCAGTGGAACGTGGTCACGAAGCGGCAGCCAACCACCGAGGAAATGATCGACCTGCACTTCGCGTGGAAATCGGTGGCGAGTGTGAAGTCGAACGCCATCGTGCTGGTCCACGACGGCGCCACGATTGGTATTGGTGCCGGTCAGATGTCGCGTGTGGATGCCAGCTTTCTGGCTGTGCACAAAGCGACGAGCGTGGGCCACGTCACCGACGGCGCCGCGCTCGGCTCCGATGCGTTCTTCCCGTTCCGCGACGGTATCGATCAGGCCGCAGCGGCCGGTGTAAAAGCCATCGTGCAGCCGGGTGGATCGGTGCGTGACGCCGAAGTGATTGCCGCGGCCGATGAGCATGGCATCGCCATGGTCTTCACCGGCGAGCGGCTGTTCCGCCACTAGGCGTTCCCTCGCACCTTTTCACGCCACGCGGGTTCAAGGAAGCGTGCTTATTCCCTTTGCCGGAGATTTCGTGATGTCTCGACGCGTGACGCACCTCGTGGCCGCTACACTCGGCGCGCTGCTGACGGTGGCGGTAACAGCGCCTCTTGCGGCGCAGCCCAAGTCAGTGAAGGCCGCCGTGGCCGCGTCTCCGTCGGCGGTACTGGTCGGTGGATGGAGCGGCACCGCCACCGTGCCCCTGCCGGACAGCGTGATCGTGGTGCCCGTGCTTTACACGTTCACGCAGTCGGGCAGCACCATCGGCGGTCAGGCGATGGTGCCCGGTCAGGGCACTGGGCCCATCTCGAACGTGGTACTCGCCGGAAAGCAGGTACGCTTTCGCGTGACCGCCCCGGAGGGCAAGCTGCTCGAACATGACGGCAAGTTCGGCGCGGACGGCAGCATCGAGGGCATGGTGAACATGGACAATCAGCCCATCGCGAAGTTCAAGATCGCGCCGAGAAAGGACTCGAAGTCGATCCCGAAGAAGTAGGCGTTTCAGCCGTGGGCGGCTCGATCCGCAGCGCCTGAAACGCCGCGTTGCTCACCAGGCAGTACGCGGCGAAGCAGTAGAAGCCCGTGCCGGCCACCGCCGAAAGATTGGCGGTGCCCTTCCCGACCAGCAGCGCGATGAGCATGCCGACCGCGAAAACGTCGGCCATCGACCATTTGCTCATCGTTTGTACGACGCCGTACAACCGATACGACGTCGCGCTCCCGCGCAGCGCAAAGATCGGTACCAGCAGTGCCGCTTTGAGCAGCGGCACGAGCACGCTGAACAGCACGATCAGCCCAGCCACGAAGTTGTTGCCCGTGTTGTGCAGGCTCTGTATCGCACTGATCACGCTGCGGGTTTCATTGGAGAGTTCGCGCGTGTTGCCGAACAGTTCCATCGTGGCGCGAATAGTGAGTACGGGCTGCACGAGCCCCGGCCAGAGCAGGACCAGCGACACGAGCGCCAGTGCGATCGCGAGTTTATTCCGTGGTGTCATGACGTCGCTCTAAGATGCAAGCTGAGTGATCGCGCGAACGAAGGCATCCAGTTCGACGGTCGTGGTAAAGAGTTGCGGCGTGACGCGCACGCCGGTCACCCCCGCGGTATCGATCGCCACCGTGAAAATCTTGAAGCGGTCCATCAATGCCGTCGCGAGATCCCCCGGCGTCATGCCATCGATCCCCACATTGGCGATCGCACCGGTGCGCATGGGATCCCGCGGGGTGAATAGTCGCACGCGCGGCACACCGCGCACCTTGGTGGTCCAGTACTGCTGCAGCCAGCGCAAGCGCGCTTCCTTGCGCTGAATGCCGATCGCCTCATGAAAGTCGATGGCGTCTTCGATCGCCAGATCGGTATGTACCGGATGCGTGCCCGTATGATTGAGCTTCACGATGCTGTTGGCGGGCTGTCCCTCGTCACCATAGATCGGCCAGAGTCCCTCGATACGATCGCGGCGCACGTACAGCAGCCCGGCACCGAGTGGGGTACCGAGCCATTTGTGCAGACTGGCGCCGTAGTAGTCGCAGTCGAGGTCCGGTATGCGGAAGTCGAGTTGCGCGAAGGCATGCGCGCCGTCCACCATCACCGGCACCCCGCGCGCGTGCGCCATATCGCAGATTTTCTTCACCGGCAGCACGTGACCGGTGATGTTGATCATATGACAGACCATTAACAGGCGCGTGCGCGGGGTGATGGCATTGGCGTACAGCTGCACGATCTCGTCGTCGCTGCGCGGATCGATCGGCACCGTGACTTTGCGATTCACGACGCCCCAGCGACGGCCCATCAGTGCGAACTGATCGAGCATCGCGCCGTAGTCGTGCACCGCCATCACCGCCTCGTCGCCCGCCTTCCAGTCGAAGCCCGAGATCACCGTGTCCAGCGACTCGGTGGTGTTGCGAGTGATGATCAGCTCGTCGGGCGAGCACCCGGCCATTGCCGCCAGTCGGGCCTGCACGCGCGCCTTGTTGGCACCCTGCACGGTGCGCATGTAGCGCGAGCTCTCCGCATTTACGGCCCGCACGTGGCCGATGAACCGCTCCAGCACCGGTTCCGACTGCATGGAGTAGTAGCCGTGCTCCAGGTGGATGTATTCGGTCGGGACGCGGTATTTCGCCCGCAGTTCGTCCCAAAAATCGGCTCGGGCGGCCAGCGCATTCACGGGCAGGCGGGAAAACGCCTGAAGCTGCGCGGGCGTGAACACCAGGCCCAGGGAGGCGCTGCCCAGAGCGCCGCTTACAGTGCGGAGAAAGTCGCGCTTGTCCATGCGTCAGGGGAGATGAGGGGCCCGGACCAGGCGGGAAGCAGTTGTGCCCCCCGTCGCTGCCTGCGAACTTACTTGATTGTGTCAGCTCCGGCCGCCCCCGGTCCGGTGCGCCCCACCTTCCGTCCAGTCCATGAACGTCGCAGCCACCGCTTCCGCGACTGCCGCTTCCCGGCCAGCCGCCGCCACGAGTGCCGGCGCGGCCGAGCTTGATTACCGCCCGTCGTACCTGGCCGCCGCTATCGCCGGCCTCGTCGTGTTTCTGCTGTACCTCGTCACGCTGGCTCCGACGACGTCCATGTGGGACACCAGCGAGTACATCGCGGCCGCGTATGTCCTCGGCATCCCGCACCCGCCGGGGAATCCGTTCTTCGTCCTCATCGGACGCGTCTTCTCGATCCTGCCGATCGCGCCCACGGTCGCCATGCGCATCAATGTGCTGGCGGCTCTGTCCAGCGCCGTCTCGGCCGGATTGTGGTTCCTGATCACCGAGCGGGTGTTGGTGGGATGGATGCCGCGTCGTTGGCTGCGCATCGCCGGCGGTGCGCTCGCCGCGTTGATCGGTGCCACCGCGTTCACCGTGTGGAATCAGTCGGTCGTCAACGAGAAAGTGTACACGGTGTCGCTGGTTGGTCTGGCGATCATCTGCTGGCTCACCGTGCGTTGGTGCGACGATCCGGAGGGCCCGGTGGCCGACCGCCTGCTCGTACTCGTCGCCTACCTGCTCGGACTCGGCTACGCCAACCACATGGCCGGTATGTTGGCAGCGCCCGCCGTGGGGCTCGCGGTGCTGGTGCGCCGGCCTTCGTCAATTCTGCGCTGGAAGTTGCTGGTGGCCTGTGCCGCCGCGCTGGTGTTCGGCATGACGCCGTTCGCCACGCAGCCCATTCGCGCCGCGCACTTCCCCGCCATCAACGAAGGTGAGCCCACCGGCTGCGTGACCGAGCTGAAGATGGATTGCACCTTCTCGGCGCTCACGTACGAGCGCTTCATGTACAACTTCAATCGCGGGCAGTACGGCAAGCCAGAACTCGGTGAGCGCCAGGCGCCGCTGACCGCGCAGGTCGGCATGTACTGGCTGTACTTCAAGTGGCAGTGGCTGCGCGACGCGTATCAGGAGAACCCGGGGCTGCAGAATGGGCTCGCGGTGTTCTACTTCATTTTGTGTATCCTCGGTGGCTGGATGCACTTCAAGAAGGACCGACGCAGCTTCTGGTACTTCGGGCCACTCATCGGCACGATGACCTTGGGGCTGATCTTCTATCTCAATTTCAAGTACGGCCACAGTCAGGCGCTGGAACTCGGCGACTCAGTGCCACGAGAAGTGCGTGATCGAGACTACTTCTACCTCTGGAGCTTCTCCGCGCTGAGCGTGTGGGCCGCGCTTGGACTGATGTATCTGTGGGAGACCGTCGCCAGTTTGTTCGGCGCCGATGAAGTGAAGCTCGGTCGCGAAACCGTGGTGGAGCCGCGCACGCGCAGCTTCCTCCTAGCGTCACCATTGTTGGCCGTGGCGTTCATCCCGCTCGTGGGCAACTGGCAGCAGGCGTCGCGGTCCAACCAGACCGACACGACCGACTTCGCGCGCGACCTGCTCAACTCGGTCGAGCCCTACGGTATTCTGATCACCGTCGGCGACAATGACACCTTCCCGCTGTGGTACGCGCAGGAAGTCGAAGGCATCCGCAAGGACGTCATCGTGGCGAACACCTCGTTGATGAACACCGACTGGTATACGCGGCAGATGATCCGTCGCCCGGTGTACGAGTACGATGCCGCCAAGGGACCGGAGATTTACCGTAGCCAGCAGTGGAAGAAGCCGGTCGGTCCGCCCGTGAAGATGACGTTCGACGAAGCCGATGCGCTGCCGCTCGCCATTCAAACGCCGCCGAACGCCGCGTTTCAGAAGGGCGACATCATTGCGGCGCCGCGTTCGCCGCAACTCATGCGCGCCGATCAGCTGGTGTACTTCATGATCCGCGATACGTACCCCGATCGGCCGATGTACTTCAGCCGCACAGCCGGCGGCTATCCGTACGAACTCGGGCTCGAGCGCTATGTCCTCACGCAGGGCATGGCCAAAAAGCTCGTGGACCATCAAATCATCCCGGGGCGCGACACCGTGCTGATTCCGGGTGAGGGCATGGTGGACGTGAAACGCTCGTACGAATTGTGGACGACCGTGTTCACGGCCACGAAGTCGCTGGCCGCCCGTAAGGGATGGGTGGACGATGCGTCGGTCGGCATCCCCGATCTGTACGTGATCAGTGGCGTCACGCTGGCGGAAGCACTCGCGCAGACGGGCCAGATCGCGCGCTCCGACTCGGTGTATCAGCAGTCGAAGGGTATCGCGACGGCCATGCGCCGCGCGCAGGTCTTCGGATTCGACCGTCAGCCGGCGCTGCCGGTCACGCCCGGTGCCGACGTCGGTCCGCAGCAGCAGTTGCTCGTACCGCAGGCCAAGCCCGACTCGAAGTAAGGCACCTCACTCTGTCGAAGGCCGGGGATCAACGACATGTTGATCCCCGTCTCGTTTCCCACCTCAGGAGTTTGCCCGTGCGTCGCTCCCGTTTTGTGTCTGGGTTGTCCCTCGGTCTCTCGCTGGCCACGGCCGCGTCGGCCTTGGTTGCGTTGCCAGCGTGGGTGTCGGCCCAGCAGCCGCCTGCTACGCAACCGCCGCGCCCGCCCGCCGGCTTCCGCGGAGGTATGCAGATCAAGCCCGGCGAAGACTGCCCCGCCGGCATGACGGAGATCCGTCCAAACAACTGCCTCGCGCCGGCCTCGCCGCCGCCGAGCATTGTGGACTATCGACCCAAGTCCACGCTGATCGTGCCAGCGGCCGGGATGAAGTGGAAGGCGAAGTATCCGGTAGTGGACTTCCATGGCCATCCATCAGGATTGCTCGGCAACGCCGATGGCCTCGCGCGTCTCGGGGTCTCGATGGACTCGATCAACGTGCGGCTCATGATCGCCGCCGATAACGTGAGTGGCGACCGGCTACAGCGCACGATGGAGTTGGTGAACGGCTCACCGACCATGAAGGATCGCGTGCGGCTACTTACCGGCATCAACCTGAACGGCGTAGGACCGGG
>JBBQAK010000399.1:0-3737 GCA_038316215.1 Gemmatimonadales bacterium
AGCTTCTGTTTCGGATCGAGATCGAATCGCGTGCGAAGCTGCGTGGCCAGCTGCGCATCCCACGTCGGATACAGCGGCGCGCAATAGGCTTGCATCTGCTCCAGCCGCATCCACGTGGGCAGTTCCTGTCCTTCCGCCACGTAGGTGAATCGCTGGCGCTGCGACATCGTCATGCCGCGCACGCGGTCACCGAACAGCGATACGGAGCCCGCCTGCGCACGCTCGATGCCAGCCAGCAATCGCAGCAGCGTGGTTTTGCCCGCGCCGTTCGCGCCGAGCAGCGCGTACGTGGACCCTTCCGGAATCGTGAGGTCGAGTTGGTGCAGTACCTGCTTCCGGCCATAGCGATGCGTGAGTCCCTGCACCGTGACCGCAGCGTCCGTTGTCATCATTCCAATCACTCCGCCGGCGCCGCACGACCGGCGGCACCTGGTTGATTTCCGCCACTGAGTTCGCGCCATCGCGACGCCAGCGCCTGCACCACGTCCTGTTCTTCGAGCCCCAATCGCATCGCTTCCACCACCAGCTGTTCGACCGGCTTCGACAACAGCGCCCGCTTTTCCGCCGCCGACGACTCGACCCCGGCGGCAACCACCGTCCCCACTCCCGGCAACACCTCGAGCACGCCGTTTCGCACCAACTCGGCCACCACTTTGTGCGCCGTGTTGGGATTGATCTTGAGTGCCTGACTCAGCTCGCGAACCGATGGAAAAGGCGATCCCGCCGGCAGCACGCCCGACACCACCGCCTTGGTGGCCGCGTAGACCACCTGGCGGTAGGGCGACTCGCCGGGGACGAGAGATATCGGAAACGGTAGCATGGTGTACTAGTTGTACTAGTACACATAAAAGTCAAGGGCAATCGAAATGGCGACTCCTCCGCGCCATCGCGGTGGCGCTCTCCGGCCCCGGCCGTAGCTTCCGCTGCGTCCTCTCACTTGGAGTTCCGATGTCTGCATTCCCGAGACGGCCCCTCGCGATCGGTGCGCTGTTGCTCGCCGTCCCCGCCGTGGTGCTCGCTCAGCCGGCCAGTGGCAGTACCCGACGCGCCATCACCCCAGCCGACATCTCGGCCTGGAAGTCCATTCGCGGTACTACCCTCTCCAACGACGGGGCCTGGTTCGCCTACACGGTGGCGCCCAATGAAGGCGACGCCGACGTCGTGATTCGCCAGACCACGTCGGGCGGCAAGGAACATCGCTTCCCTGTGGGCGAAGCGCCGGCGGCGGCGGGTGGGCCCGGCGGTGGCGGCAATGCCGCGCTGCAGCTCTCCGGCGACGGCAAGTGGGCCGCCATGTTGGTGTATCCCAAGGCGGCCGACCAAAAGCGCATGCGTCGCGAACGTCGCGCCGTGCAATCGAAGCTGCGTCTGGTGAATCTGGCAACAGGCGAAGCACGCGAATTCGACAAGATCCGTCGCTTCTCGTTCGGCGGAGACTCGCCGAAATGGGTCGCGATGCAGGCTTACGCGCCGGAGGCCGCTGGCGGTGGTGGCGGTGCCGGCGGCGGTGGCGGCCTCCCCGGCCCCGGCGCGCCCGGCATGGGTGGCAATCCGATCGGCGGCGGCGCGGGTCGCGTGGAAGGCACCGACCTGCTGCTGCATGAACTCGGCACCAACGCGAGCTTCAACGTGGGCAACGTCGGCGACTTTGCGTTCGATGACAAAGGCCGTTGGCTCAGCTACACCATCGATGCGCGCGATCAGCTCGGCAACGGCGTGCAACTGCGCGATCTCGCCAGTGGCACCGTCAAGTCGATCGACGCCGGCAAGGCGCTGTACCGTCGCCTCGCCTGGACCGACAGCTTTCCCGCCTTCGCGTATCTCAAGGGCACTGTCGACAGTGCGGCCACCGACACCACCTGGGCCGCAGCCGCGGTGTCGCGCGTGGGCTCGCCCACGCAGCAGATGATCTCGGTGGGCAACGGATCGACCGCAGCGCTTCCCACTGGCATGGAAGTGAGCCCGGAGCGCACGCCGCGTTGGATGGAGCAGATGGATGGACTTTCGATCGGCCTCCGCGTGGCGACGCCGCCGGTGCCCAAGAGCGAACAGCTTGAAGACGACGATCGTCCCTCGCTCATTCTGTGGCACAGCAAGGACGCGCGCTTGCAGTCGATGCAGATCGTGCAGGAGAACGCCGACAAGAACTTCTCGTTCCTGGCCACGTATCTGCCCGCAACACAAAAGGTCGTGCAGCTCACCGACGACGTGGTCCGCACCGGCACGCTCGGCGCGCGCGACCGCTACGTGCTCGGCACCGACAATCAGGCGTATGAGCGCCAGAGCAGCTACGACGGCGTGCAGCGGCGCGACCTGTACCTCATCGACGCCCGCACGGGGACACGCACGCTGGTGAAGAAGGAACTGCGCGGCACGTCCACGTTGTCGCCCGACGGCAAGTCGGTGCTCTTCTGGGACGACGGCAACTTCCACGCGTACGACGTGGCCACCAAGGGGATCGCGAACGTGACGGCCGGCGCGCCGGTGTCGTTCATCGACACGGAAGACGATCACAATGTGGACCGGCCGAGCACGAACATCGTGGGCTGGAGCAAGGACGGGCGCTTCGCACTCATCAGCGACAACTACGACGTGTGGCGCATCGGGATGGCGGGCAAGAGCTGGGCGAATCTCACCGGAAACGGCCGCGCCACGCGCACGCGATACACGCGCGTGATCAACACCGATCCGCGGGAGCGCAACATCGATTTGACCAAGCCGGTGTACATGGCGGCTATGCAGGCGCTCACGAAGCAGGAAGCGATCGTGCGCATCGATCCAGCCAAGGTTGGTGCGGTGGCGATTACGGGATGGCGCGATGCGCGTCATGCGCCGATGAAGGCACGCGACGCCGAGGTGTGGGTGTCGTCGATCCAGACGTCAACGCGCTTCCCCGATTATTGGCGCGTGAGTTTTGGCAACGGGGCGATCGCAGATTCGGTGCGCTTGTCTGATGCCAACCCGAATCTCAATGGCGTAGCGTGGTCGGCTGGGTCGCGGCTGGTGAACTACGTGACCGAAAAGGGCGACTCGCTGCAGGGCGCACTGTATCTGCCGGCAGGCTACGAGGAAGGCAAGAAGTATCCAACGCTGGTGTTCATCTACGAGCTGCAGTCGGACGCGCTCAACAACTTCTACTCGCCGAATTTCTCCAGCTCACCGAACGCCCTCATCGGCGTACACAACTCGCGCGGCTACGCGGTGTTCCTGCCGGACATCGTGTACAAGATCAACGACCCGGGCATGAGTGCGGTGTGGAGTGTGGTGCCGGCGGTGAAGGCCGCGATCAAGACGGGCGTCGTGGACTCGGCCAACGTTGGTCTGCATGGCCACTCGTGGGGCGGCTACCAGACCGCGTTCTTGATCGGCCAGACCAACATCTTTAAGAGCGCCGTCGCCGGCGCGCCGCTGACCGACATGGTGAGTATGTACAGCTCGGTCTACTGGAACACGGGCAGCGCCAACCAAGGAATCTTCCAGAGTTCGCAGGGTCGCTTCAAGGGCAACTTCCTCGACAACAAGGACGCCTACGAGCGGAACTCACCGAACCGCTTCGCCGACAAAGTGAAGACGCCGCTCATCATCTTGCACGATGACAAAGACGGCGCGGTCGATTTCAATCAGGGCATCACGTTCTACAACACGCTGCGTCAGCTCAACAAGGACGTGATCCTGCTGGAGTACGTGGGCGAAAATCACGGCTTGGCGCAGCTCAAGAACCGCAAGGACTACGACCT
>JBBQAK010000078.1:0-12308 GCA_038316215.1 Gemmatimonadales bacterium
GGTTAGCGCACAGTCAGCAATGCGCACGCTGCGGTTTGCGGCCGGCATTGTGCTCCTGCTTTCGCCGATCGCTGTCGCGAGAGCGCAGAGCACGGTGATTCGCGGCACGGTGACCCAATTAGGGTCGTCGGCGCCGGTTCCGGCGACCGTTGCTATTCAGGCCATGGGTCTGGTGGCCGTGGCCAGCGAGCAAGGTCGTTATACCCTGCAGGTGCCGGATGGTCGCGCCCGCGGGCAAACGGTCCAAATCACGGCCCGGTTCATCGGCTATTCCCCGGTCACCAAGACGATCACGTTGACCGCTGACGGGCAGACGGTCGACTTTCAGCTCAAGTCCGATCCGTTCCGCCTGACGGAAGTGGTGACGACGGGTACGGCCGACGGTCAGGCCGCGAACAAGCTCCCGTTCTCCGTCGCCGTGGTGAATGGCGACAGGCTCCGTGACGTGCCCGCCTCGTCGCCGATCGCCGCGCTCGCGGGTAAGGTGGCCGGCGCGCGTATCGCCCTCGGTACCGGTAACCCGGGTGCCGCTCCGGCCATTCGTCTTCGTGGGTCAACCAGCCTCGGCGTTGGCGGCTCCAGCCCGCTGATCATCGTGGACGGCGTCATCACGCGCTACTCGATCGCCGACATCGATGCGCAGGACATCGAGTCGATCGAAGTGCTCAAGGGCGCAGCGGCCTCGGCCTTCTACGGATCGGACGCCGCCAACGGCGTGCTCTCGATCACGACCAAGCGCGGCAAGGACATCAAGGACGGTCAGACCCGCGTCTCCGTTCGCTCGGAGTTCGGTTCGTCGTCCGTCGGCAAGTTTGTGCCGCTCAACCAGTACCACAACTACCTGCTGAACGCCGACGGCTCGATCAATCAGACGACCGCTGGTGCGCGTCCGCTGGACGGGATCGTGTCCGACAACGTGTATCCGACCACGGGTGACGAGCGCTATCGCAATCAGCTCAAGGAGTGGCTCGGCACGGGCCAGTTCTACTCCACCAACGTGCAGGTCGGCTTCCGGAAGGGTGGCACCAACCTGAACAGCTCCTTCACGACCGACCATAACGCTGGCGTGCTGCCCTTCCGCTCGGGCCAGTTCCGTCAGTCGGCGCGTGTGAACGCCGATCAGCAGATCAGCAGCAAGATCGACTTCGGAACCTCCATCACGTACTCGCTGAACCAGAACGACTACGATCCGAACGACAGCCAGGGTTGGTTTGCGTTGCTGCAGTCGCCGCCCGACATCAGCCTGACCCGCCCCAACGGCCCGACCGACCCGGTCGAGTTCAACCCGGTGCTCCCGGCGTGGGCGGCCAACGGCCGTGGCAATCCGTTGTACGGACTCAAGAACTCGTCGCTGGCGATTCGTCGCGAGCGCCTGCTCGGTTCCGCCAACGTGCGCTACAAGCCGACGGATTGGCTCCGCATTGAAGGCTCGTACGGCACCGACCGCTCCAACACGGGTGATGAGAGCTACAACCCCAAGGGCTATCTGAACGGCTCTGGTAATCCAACCGACGGCAGCCTCGCGCTCAACCGCGGCGTCAACGTGGCCGAGAACATCCAGACCAACGTCATCGCCACCAAGCTGTTCTTCGGCGACCTGAAGTCGGTCACGCGTGCGACGTACCTGCTGGAGAAGCAGGCCCAGAATGGTGTCAGCGCCTCCGGCTCGCAGTTCACGGTGCTTGGCGTGCCCGATCTCGACGCGATCGATCCGGCGAATAATCGCGTCGGCTCCTCACGCACCACGCGCAACGCGCAGAACTACTTCCTCGCGCAGTCGTTCGACCTGAAGGACAAGTACGTCGCCGACTTCCTCGTGCGTCGTGACGCGTCCTCGCTGTTCGGTTCTGCCACGCGATGGGCCAGCTTCTACCGTATGTCCGGATCGTGGCGCTGGAACGAAGACATCAAGATCCCAGGCATTCAGGAAGGCCGACTCCGCGTGTCGCGCGGTACCGCCGGACTTCGCCCTGGCTTCTTCGACCAGTACGAGACGTACTCGGTTTTGCAGGGCGTTATCAGCAAGAACCAGCTCGGCAATCCGAATCTGAAGCCGGCTACACAGACGGAAAACGAGTATGGCCTCAACATCGCGTTCCTCGATCGCTTTGACGCTGAGCTCGTGTATGCGGACCGCAAGACGGAAGATGCGTTCCTGAGCATCCCGCTCTCGCTGGCCCAGTCTGGCGGGTTCGTGTCGCAGGTGCAGAACGCCGCAACCGTCGGCGCCAAGACGTGGGAGTTCTCGCTCCAGTCGCGTCTGTACGATGGCAAGGACGTGAGCTACTCGGCCGGCGTCACGGGCGACCGCACGCGTCAGCAGATCGACCGGCTCGGCCGCGCGCCGTTCCGCATCAACGCGGGTGGTCAGAGCCAGAACGTCTTCTATTACAAGGAAGGCGAAGCGCTCGGCATCATTTACGGCAAGCAGTGGATGAAGTCGTTGGACCAGGTCACGGCGCAGGGGCTCGATGTAAATCTCTACACTCTGAACAGCGACGGGTATGTCGTTCGGAAGTCGGAGATCAACACGGGCGCCGAGAAGCCGATTGCGGTGGTGACCGCCGGCAGCGATCAGACGGTCATCGGCAATGTGAACCCCGACTTCTCGTTCGGCTTCACGCAAAACCTGCGCGTCAAGAATCTGTCGGTGTACGCCCTGATCGACGGCGTGAAGGGTGGAGACATCTACAACTTCACGAAGCAGTGGATGTATCAGGACGGTCGCCACGGCACGCAGGGACAGGGTGACCGCCCCGAAGCCGATCGTCGTCCGCTTGCGTGGTACTCGGGCGGTCTGTACGACGGCCTGAACGCGAACTCCCATTTCGTGGAGAACGGCGGTTATGCCCGCCTCCGCGAACTGAGCGTGGCGTACCAGTTCACGCCGACCCTGTTGCGTAAGGTTGGCATTGGCGGTTTGTCGCAGGGCTTCAAGCTCTCCGTGGTCGGTCGTAACTTGCTCACCTGGACCGGCTATTCGGGCTTCGATCCTGAAGCGACGTCGGGCGGTGACTTCAATTTCCGTATCGACGGCTTCCGCTACCCGAACTTCCGTACGTTCACCGCGATGGTCGACGTCTCCTTCTGATCCAGTGATTCCACTTCGGAGAATTTTGTGACTACTCGTTTCTTTCGTGCGATCTTAGCGCCCGCCGCGATGCTGTCTGTCGCGGCCTGCGCCGAGCTCGACGTTGCTAATCCAAACAATCCCGACATCGCTCGCGCGCTAGCGAGTCCGACCGACGTCGAAAAGATCGCGAAGTCGTCGGTCAACAGCTGGTTCCTGACGTCGACGAACTGGCAACCGTACATGATGTTGCAGGTCACCGCCGACGCGGCGACCGCCAACTTCGGCAACTTCGGCATGCGCTTCAACAACCTTGAGCCGCGCATTGCCTACAACAACAACTCGGCGGGCGGTGACGCGCAGTCCACCGTGCGTCCGTGGGATGACAACTACGGCGCGTTGGGTGCGGCAAACGACGCACTTCGGGCGATCGCCAGCGGCATTGTGATTCCCGGCACGGACGGCACCGCCAAAGCGCGCGCGGCGGGCCTGTTCGCTCAGGCCGGATCGCTCACGAACCTTGCGCTGTTGTTCGACAAGGCCTTCGTGGTGACCGAAGCCACCGACCTCGCGGTGGCACCGCAGCTCGTGCCGTACGCCGCGGTGCGTGACTCGGCCCTCAAGAAGTGGGACGATCTCATCGCGCTCACCGCGGGCAAGAGCTGGTCGTGGGCCGGTGACGTGATCCCGCTGTCCGTTCCGGCCACCGCCGCGAACATCAACCGGATCGCCAACACCATGGCGGCGCGGACGCTGATGCTTTCCGCTCGTACGGGCACGGAAAACTCGGCGACGAACTGGGCGCGTGTGCTCTCGTACGCCGACAAGGGGATCACTGGTTCCGGCCTCGCCGACATCAACTTCGGCATTATCGGCGACGGCGCGAACATCTGGTACAGCGGCATCACGGGTTACGGCAACCTCGATTCGTGGACGCGCGTCGACCAGCGTCTCATCAACCGCATGGCGCCCAACGTGCCGGTGAAGTACGCAGGAACCCTCGTGGCGCCGGTCGCCAATGACCTTCGCCTCGGCTCGGCCAATCTGCCGTGCACCGGTGCGGGCCAGCCCAACACGTGCCTCACGGGTGTGACCACCGACTATGTGTATCTCGCCACGGTGATCGGCGATCCGGCTCGTGGTATCTACATGCAGTCGCCGTACTACCATCGCCGGTGGCGTGAAGTGTCGTTCGCGGTGCCCGATGCCTCGCAGCTCGGCAAGTTCACGCCGTATGTGATCGCCGCTGAGAACGATCTCATGATCGCTGAAGCGTTGGTGCGTTCGAACGGCGACCTTGCTCGCGCCGCCACGCTGGTCAACAAGACCCGCGTGACGCGCGGTGGTCTGGCGGCGGTGGCAGCCAACGCTGCCGCGCTGCTGGCGGCGATCAGCTACGAGCGCGACGTCGAGTTGCTGAATACGAACGCGCTGGCGCTGTTCGACAACCGTCGTCTGGAGCAGTTGCAGGCGGGTGCCTTCCGCCAGCTGCCGATCCCGGCCAAGGAACTGGAGACGCTCGTGCTGCCGATCTACACCTTCGGCGGTCCGTGATGCTCGAGTAACATCGGAAAACGAAGAAGGGGGCACCGGCTACGGCCGGTGCCCCCTTCTTCGTTTCAGCGCCCACGAGTTCAGCGGTCAACAAATCGCGTCGGCCTCGCTATTTCATTTTCAGGTTGGCGCACGCGACCACTCGGTCTAGGGTGTCGCCGCCGCGATACACGTTCACGTGCACGGCACCAGAGGACGGAATGCTGAGCGGCATGTTCTCCACGTTGACCTCCCCGCGCCCCGTGGAACCGACCTCGATGCCCGGGAACTGCGCCACCGGCATGAACGGCACTGAGCCGCTGCCGCAGCGACCAGGGTTCGCCGACCAGTTGAGAATTTCGCTCTGCTGAAGACTCGTGTTGATCATCAGGTCTACCTTCGAACGATCGTTCGACTCACGGAAGGCGATCCTGACCGAGCCGTAGATGCGCTGCTGCGTGCTCATGCCGAGTCCGCCCTGCGACTGCTGCATCGGACGGAACTGCCCGTCGTAGGCACGCGCTTGCATGGCGACAATGGTGTCCGACTTCGCCTTCGCGTCCTGCGCGGATGCCAGCGTGGGAATGCTGCACACCGCAGCACCAGTCGCCAGCAGGTGCATGAGGGAAAATCGTGCCATTGCAGTCGCTCCGGAAAAGTTTGGGAAAAGGTACGATACTAAAGGATACCCATCAGGCGCTGCACCAAACGAACCGAGCGTTCGGTTGCCCCGCGTTCGCGCTGCACCAATGCGTTTGCCGCGTTGCCTGCCAACATGCGACGCTCCGCGTTCTCCAGCCACCCGGCGACCGCTGCCGACGTGTCGTTGGTGTTGCGAACCACGCGCGCCGCCCCGGCCTCGAGCAGCAACCCGGCCTCCCTGCTCATGTCGTGACGTGGCCCGAATACCACTGGTACCCCGAAGGCGGCCGGTTCGATCACCGAGTGCAAGCCAGCGGCGTGAAAGCCGCCCCCCACGAAGGCCACGTCGGCTACGCGATACAGATCGCCCAGCACGCCGACCCGGTCCACGACGATGACGTCGCTCCCAGCGGCCACTGTGTCCGACTCCGCCGTGGCCAGCGTGGACACGGACAGGCCGGCGTTGCGCGCCCACTCCAGAATCGGTGCCACGTGTGCCGCGGTCGGCTCGTGCGGGGCAATCAGCAGACGCGGTCGTTCCGCCCCGCCGCGCGCGCGTGTTATCTCGGCGAAGGCGGGGAGCAGCACCGCTTCGTCGGCGGGCCAAGTGGAACCCGCCACCAGCGTGGGCCGTGCGCTTACCAGGGATCGTAGCATCGGCTGCTCGCGATCCACGTTCTGCGCGCGCGCCCACACCTGATCGAAGCGCGTGTCGCCGGTGACCTCGAGCACATCGGGGCGCACGCCGAGGGCGACGAGTCGGTCGGCGTTGGGCTGGTCGATGGCGCCGACCGCGGCGAGCGCGCTGTACGCGTCGTGAAGCAGGAGGCCTGACAGGGCCCCGGTCCGCCCGGATCGTGGCGCCACGGTGGCACTGAGCAGCGCCACGGGGATATTCCGCGCGGTCGCACGCTCCACCAGCATCGGCCACACGTCGAGCTTTACGAATACGAGTGCCGTCGGCTGCAGTGCATCGAGCATGGCGTCGGCTTCGCCACGTCCATCGAAGGGCAGGTAGTCGGTGATGTCGGCGCCGATCGATGGCGCGAACTGCTCGGCACTGGGCGAAAAGAACGTGTAGGCCAGCTGCAACTCGGGATGCAGCGCGCGGAGCCGATGCGCGACCGGGCGTGCCTGGAGTCCCTCACCCACCGACGGGGCGTGCAGCCACACCAGCGGACGTCCCGGCGAGCGGACGGCGCGGCTGTTGGCCGCAACCCGCTCCAGCAATCCGTAACGGGCGGCCATGGAACGCCACAATTTCGACTCGCTTGCCGGTGCCACCAGGGATGCGACACGGGTGGCCACGCGGGCGGCGAGCACGCCCGCTCCGTACACGGAGCGGACCAGCGGGTTCAGCGCGTCCTCCTCGACTTCGCGACCGCCAGCGCGGTATCAATCGCCCGACGGAAATCCTTGTACGGCAACGCGCCCTGCACGAGGAAGTCGCCGACCAGGAAGGATGGCGTGGACTGCACGCGCGCCTGCGACGCCTGCCGCTCGTCGTTCTCGACCAACATGCGGATCGCGTCGGACCTTCGACACCGGGTGAAAGACGGCATGTCGAGCGACACGTCCCGCGCGATCGCGTCGAGCTTCGACGTGGGATTGTCTACCGGCTGGAAGGCGCGCTGCTCGCGGAACAACCCGTCGGCGTATGCCCAGAACTTGTCCTGCACGGCGGCGCACATCGACGCCTCCGCCTGCGCCCGAGCGTGGCGGTGAATCGACAGTGGCAAGTGGAGGTATGCCAAGCGGATCTTGCCGGCATCGATGTAATCGCGCTTGAGATTCGCCATCGACGAGTCGTGCCACTGCTTGCAGTACGGGCACTGGAAGTCACTGATCATCACGACCCACATCGCATCCTCGCGCCCCATCAGACGCCCTCGATCCGCACGTTGAATCGTGACCGAGTCGGCGAGGGAGTCACCGGCTGCACCTGGCAGCGTGGCGGCCGTGGCCTGCAGCAACGGTGAGGCGACAACGGGTGGTGTACCGCTCTGCTCGCTACCGGACGTCATGGTCGCACTCGGCACTTTGCGCGCGTCTGCCGGTCCGCACGCGGTCAGCGCACTGAGGCAGAGCAGGAGCGCCGTGACGCGGAAAGCAGAGCGGGGTCGGGACATGACAGTCTGGATCGGGAGAGAGCGGCGCGCGTAAAATTCTATGAAATCTAACCGGTGCTGAACAGCTCACGCCGCGGCCCGCAGAGGACGCAGAGGCGTGTGGGGCCGGTCGATGTGACAGCAAGCACGGGCCGGCCTGACCTGAATCCCTGACACCGAACCCCATCCGCGCCCGTACGGGCAGTATCTTTCACCCCGTGCGCATCTCAGTGGTTCAATCCGACACCTGTCGTCCCGCTGCCCGCCACCCGTGGCGGGCGCGGCACCTGATACTTTGGCTCTTCGCGGCGATCGTGGCCGTGGGGGGATCGTCGGCGCGTGCGTGGGCTCAGGTTGGCGCCCCGGGCCAGCCGTTGCCGGCCCCGGTCGGGTACGTCAACGACTTCGCGAACGTGCTGCGCCCGGACGCGGCGGCCCGGATCGATGATCTCGCCAAGCGGGTCAACGCGGCCACGCGTGGCGACATGGTCGTGGTCACCCTTCCGTCGCTCAACGGGCGCCCGGTCGAGGAAGTCTCGCTGCGGCTTGGCCGAGAGTGGAAAGTGGGTGCCGATGCGGCCATCGGTGACCAGACGCGCAATGCCGGGGTGATCATCCTGCTGGTGCCCAAGGAAACGTCTGACGACGGTCGTGGGTATTGCCGCATCGAGACCGGGCAGGGAACCGAGGGCTTCATCACCGACGCGATGTCGGGTGACATCTGCCGCGAGCAGACACCGCTGTTTCGTGCGCAGGACTATTCGGGTGCGCTTGAGCGCATCGCGACCGATGTCGCCGGACGATATGCGGCCAACTTCGGCGTCACCCTCGATGGCGTGCCGCCACCACAGCCGCGCCGGCGACCGCAGTCCCAGGGCATTCCGCCGTTCATGGTGGTGCTGGCGCTGGTCGTCTTGTTCTCGCTGCTCAGCGCTTCTGGCGGACGGCGACGACGCGGGTGCATGGGCTGCATTCCCATTCCGATTCCCGGACCGTCCTCGGGCGGGTGGAGCGGCGGTAGCGGATTCGGTGGCGGGTTCGGTGGGGGGGGCGGTGGAGGGTTTGGCGGATTCGGCGGTGGTGGCGGATTCAGTGGCGGTGGTGGCGGCTCCAACTGGTGAACAGATCCATGGCACGTGCTTCGATGTCTCTCGATGAGCTTGTCCAGCAACTTCGCCAGGTCCACGGTGACACGCTGAAGGCGGTCGTGTTGTACGGCTCGGCGGCGAGCGGTGAGCAGGTGACTGGGCACTCCGATTTCAACGTGCTCGTCATCGTCACGTCGATCGACGTGCCGCAGATGCGCCGTCTCGGGCAGACGATGCGCGCGTGGCAGGAAGCGGGCAATCCGCCGGTGCTCGTGCTCACCGAGCACGAGTGGCTGCGCTCGGCGGACATCTTCCCGATGGAGTACGCCGATATCCTCGAACGACATCGGTTGTTGCACGGCACGCTCGCCCTGAGCGAGCTGGTGGTGGATGTGCAGCATCTGCGCTTGCAGACGGAGCAGGAGGCCATGGGCAAGTTGCTGCGGCTTCGGCGTGGCGTGATGGTGGCTGGCACCGACGCGGCCCGGCAGACCGACTTGCTGCGCTCCAGCTATAGCGCGCTGCTCGTGATCTTTCGCGCGGTCCTGCGCTTGCATGGCGTCAAACCCGAACGCGACGCGACACGGGTGATCCAGGATGTGGCTGCCCGATGCGGCTTCGATCCGGCGCCGTTCACGCGGGTGTCGGTGTTGGTTCGCGGTACGGCGTTGTCGAATGGCGAGGCGGAAACCGTGCTGGCGGGGTATGTACGCGGCATGGACGTCCTCGTCGAATATCTCGATCGATTCACGCCGCTCCCAGCGGCACTAGAAGTCATTTCTCCAGTCCAATCATGAGGAGTCCCATGGTCACCACGCCGCGTTCGTCACGTTCGTCCAGTTCGTTCTCCTGGTCACGCCTCGCTTCCCGTGCGACGTCACGTGCGCGCCTCCTCGCGGTCGCCCTCGTGCTGCCGCTTGGTATGAACGCCTGCGGCTACAACACGATTCAGTCGTACGACGAGCAGGCGGCTCAGGCCAAGCAGAACATCGATGCGCAGTTGCAGCGCCGCGCCGACCTGATCCCGAATCTCGTGAGCACCGTCAAGGGATTCGCCGCGCAGGAAAGCGAAGTGCTGACCGCCGTGACGCAGGCGCGGGCCGGTCTTGTGGGCGCGTTGCAGAAGCCCGGCGGCTCTGATCCGGCCGAGTTGGCGAATGCCAATCAGCAGCTCACGACCTCGCTGAGCCGTCTGGCGGTGACCGTCGAGGCGTACCCCGAGCTCAAGTCGAACGAGAACTTCCTGCGCTTGCAGGACGAACTCACTGGCACGGAGAACCGTATCGCGGTGTCGCGGACCGATTACAACGGCGCCGTGCGGCTGTACAACGAGTACATCCGCAAGTTTCCGGCGGTGCTGACCGCGAAGGTCACCGGTGCCAAGGCGCGCACCTATTTTGAAGTGACCGACGCCGCCTCGCGTGCGGCGCCGACCGTGGACTTCAAGAAGTAATCACCGGTCGCCCCGCTACATCTTGTTCTTTTCGTAGAGCAGGTTGCGCGGGGCGACACGCCATTCGTACCAGCGAGAGACCGGATTACCGCCATTCACCGCGGGATCGCTGCGGTCACTGCGCATCTGCGTGCGAATGCGAACACCCATGACATCATTGCCGTCGTTCGTGGTATCGGCGTCGAGACCATCATAGGTCGGATGCTCGGCGCCGGACAGGAAGACGAGCCGGCTCGTGAACGCCTGTACGCCGGTGGCCACCACATCACCATCGGGTGCCCCGCTCGACTGCAGCCGTTCGGCCCGCATCAGTTCCTTGGTGCTCGCATTCCACCAGTACATCACTACATGTAGTCGCTGGATCGTGGTCCCGGATCGCGACAACAGCAAGTTGTCGAGGCCGGCATCGCGATTCACCAAGCGCGTGGCCGGGAGAAACTGGATTCGGAACAGCGTGCTGCTCTGGTTTGCCACGCTGGTCAGGAGCAGTAACCGGCGCGTCGTTCCCACCTGCAGTCGGACGAGGTCGCCCGCCTTCAGTTCGTAGGCGCCGCTGACCTTTTTGAAATCGATGCACGTGGCTCCGCAGGTCCCGCCCGCCGGATAGTTCGGCAGCGTGTCGCCGTCGTCGAAAATCGGATACACCGGCGCTTCCTGCGGGTCAAATGGTACGGACAACACCGAGACGGTGTCACCGGCCGAACCGAGCGCCGAGAACACGGGCGTTCCGACCATGGAGATTCCCGCCTCCTGCACGTCGCGGGCAATCGACAGACCAACAAAGCGCGCGCCGCGATCGACGCCTTCGCGCACGGTCCAGGATCGACGCGTTTGCCAGCTGCTGAGCGAAAAGGCCGTGGCCGATGCAATGACCACCATGCCGATCGTCATGGAGATCAGCACTTCGGCCAAGGTGAAGCCGCGACGAGCACGTCGCGACGGGGCGCGTACGGGACGCATTATTTCGCTCCGGAGAGGCCGTTGCCACGGAACAGCAACGTGGTGAGCAATACGGGAGTCGTCGCGCGCGGATAGTCCACCCTGACGTCGATCTTCAGGAGATTCTGACGCGTCTCGGTCACGGTCATGGTACGCACGTATGGACCACTCGCTTCCGGCGTCCCTTCGGCGCCAAGCCGAACGGCCGATTCCGTTTGCACGAGCCATGGGTCACGAGTGCGCACCTGTTCGAGATAGGATCGCCCGATGGCGATGGCGTTCGTGCGGTTCTGGGCCAGCGTCTGGAGCTTGATCGTGCTGGCGTTGGCGCTGGCCAGCGACGACAAGCCAACCGCGAGCAGGATGATGGCGACGATCATCGAGACGAGCGTGAAACCTCGGCGTGCCGCGGAGACGCTGCGCGGGTGGCGATGATGTGACCGAGGGCGATTCATTGCCAACCTCCGCTCTGCCGATAGGTCCAGAACCGGACATTTCCGGACGGCGTGACCTGGATGGCGACGACCGCGTAGGGATCGTTGTCGCTGGCGAGATAGACGACGCCACGGGTCCCCATCGGCATCGTCAAGCCGCGTGAATCGAACTCGATGCGGCCAGCGGGAAAGGTGACCGCCCCCGACGAGGCGTCGCCGGGGATCGCGCCCGCCGCGCCACGTCCGTACTGCACACGAGGCGGAAGCTCGCGCACACCGAAGCCGCGTAACGCCTGCCACTCGGCATCCGTCTCGGCGATGGTGCCGTTGCCGTCCTCGTCGAGATAGCCACCGTATTTCCGCGTGCCCGTCTTGAAGGCCACGCGCACCATCTCACGTGTGGAGAGCGCCCGGGTGCGCGCCACGTCGAGGTCCTGCGCGAGCTGTATGCCGGCGAGTTGCACTTCCGTCTTCTCGGAGATGCGGAACTTGGGCAGAATGATCGCCATCATGATGCCAACGATCGCCACGACCGACAACAGTTCGATGATGGTGAAGCCGTAACGAGCGCGCGTGAGCGTAGTGCGTGACATGCGAATCCCGGGGAAGCCCCGATAGTCCAGTGAAGCGATCAGTACAGCGGTCGGAATGCGGTCTGCAGCACGGTGCCGACCGACGGCGTTCCCGGCGGAAGCCGCTCGGGAAACCGAAAATTCACGTCGAAGCTCCACTGTCGGGTGGGCGCCGAGTAGTAGGCGCCACCATTCGTCGTGTTGCCCCACAGTCCCGTCACGAAGCGACTTTGGTAGAGCGACACCAGGGAGCCGGTGTATCTGAGCGTCCTGCCGCTGCTCCAGTTCTCCAGAAACCGGGGAAAGTTTTCCAGGCCACCGCCGTACGGCGGCGCCCCTGAGTCATTATGATCATCGAAGTTCAAGTTCCCCAGTTGTCTGAGTCCGTTGCTGAAGGTACGCTGACATCCTGGAAAAAGAAAATTGGCGACTCTATCGCCCGTGACGAAATTCTCATCGACATCGAGAC